>JALZVW010000032.1 GCA_023301745.1 Arenicella sp.
CTGGTAAGCCACGACAGAACGTTCTTAGACAACGTCGTCACCAGCACTATCGCGTTTGAAGGTAATGGCGAGGTTCATGAATATATCGGTGGCTACGAAGACTGGCTGCGGCAAAAGCGCGACGACACAAAAAAAACGGTCCCGCTTAAGAAAAAAGAAGAGGCCGTAAAAGCAGTGCCTAAAACGAAAAAACTAAGTTATAACTTGCAGCGTGAGTTAGAGCAGCTGCCAAAAACGATTGATGAGCTAGAGAAAAATATAGAAGCCCTAACCTTGACAATGGCTAAGCCTGAATTTTATCAGCAAGACCAATCAATTGTAGCTAAAACCGGCAACGACTTGAAGGATTTACAAAACCAGTTAGACCAGTGCTTCGTGCGCTGGGAAGAGCTCGAAGCATAAGCTCCATGAAAAGCCGCTAACCTTCAGATAAGAAACTAACCGACTCGATCGACTAATTGTGATACCGGCGTAATATTGAATTGCTTTTTAAGCTTTGGAGCCTCACCCCGTTCAGCGGCCCAAAATGTACCTTCAACATTTTTCATTCCGTTCTCACGAGCGCGAATTGCTTTTTGCTTTGCCATATCGTCGCCAAATACTCGAATAGAGAAAGATTTGTTAACACTTTCACCATTGGCGTCGGGCCAATTTGCCGACCAGTACCATGACTCTCGAACCGTTCCATCTTTAAGTTGATAAGCCTTACTAAATTTGCAGACACCGGTAATTCCAGTTTTATTATGACGACGTTTAACGTTGCAGAATTCCTTACGACTAATCGGCGGATGCTCAAATAAAAACTGATCACGAAACTCCTTCGCTTTAACCAGCGCTCGCGCTTTATCACCGTATTTTTTGTCAGCAAAATTTCTAGAGTGCCTCTTTCCATGTCGGCGTAAACTGAATTTCCATGCATGGGCCCCATGTTTCTCACAGTCAACACGAGAAATTCCATAGAACTCTTTGCAGCCATTATTATTTTTATTCATTTTTTCTAACGAGCACACTTAAGCGAAACAGATTATTTCTCGACGACGCACTTAGATTTATATTCGTCTTCCAGAGACAGATAATGATCAGGCCGATAGTGATTTTCAGACCCTATCAAGGCAACTTAAAATCAGTAGCCTTGATAGGTGAGATATTAATTAGCTGTTGAAAAATGCAGACAGCAGGTCTCCGGTATGACTCAGAGTACACGTTATACTGCCGATATCTTTACCCGACGAAGGGTTTATTACGCGCATACGGTATTCCGATGTGCGGCTTGAAAAACTGTGGTCAAGCTCGTCCGACGTCATTCCTTGATTAGCGACGTTAATCGTTGGCAAAGATCGATCCGTGTTTTGCAATGCAGCCGACGCGCACTTTTTAAAATCTTGATCTAGGTTAGCGGTACTTGCGCTAGCGCTTGCAACGTTCAGAAGAGCAACAGACGAGATAACAATAGTTCGAAGGTATGACATAAAATACTTCCTGCAATAGCGTTGAAATTAGAGTGATGTTAGGCCTGAATTTGAATAATCTATAACGACCAAACTCTGGCGACCTCTAAACTTTATTCGCTCTAAAGAAGCATTAACAATGATGAAGATTTATTCGAAATATAACTATTCGACATATGAAGCAATAGTTTGGTGCAAGGTGATTTTCCATAATCGTGCACGCTGTCTATTTAGTATGCAAACACTCACTTTTTCACGCACATAAATAGGGCAGCTAGATAAGCTTACTCGCTAGAGTTTGACGGCACGCAGTCAATAAATTTAAGATTTGGATCCGAAATATTAAAAAAAATAATCTTGGTAGAGTCTTGTTTGCTATTTCTAGGTGAGCAATTCGCATAGTGCGTGAGGTTAGATGCCGCTGAAAAACGTTTTTTAAAAGCGCCATTAATCGAAAAGTCAGGTTTGGCTCACTAGTAATAACTAGTCAATGGGGCGAAATGCTTTAGCCGCACCCTGGGTCGATTGAATTCGATACTCTATTGCCCCTTTTCGCATCAATTATATAAAAAAGTAGTGACTGATTAAAATTGGGTAGCAACTGTTTTAAGCTCAACTGACCTCCTATAACCTTTAAGTTCAACTGACCGCCACTAACCCCATGATCACATAGGCCACAATCGTGATCGCACCGCAGAATAGCGCATACGGCAATTGAGTTTTCACATGATCAAGAATGTCACACCCTGCTGCCAAGGAAGAAACAGCGGTGGTATCCGATACCGGAGAACAATGATCACCGAACACTCCGCCACCTAAAACAGCTGCAAGCACCAGCGACGGAGGTAAATCTAAATTGATCGCGATTGGCATGGCGATTGGCACCAACAAGGCAAATGTTCCCCATGACGTACCCGTAGTGAATGAAGCAAAAGCGCCGGCAATAAAGATAACCGCAGGCACTAAAAACAGCGGTAAATAATCAGCCACTAAACCGGAAATAAAGACACCCGTGCCTAATTCTTTAACACTGGCACCGAGCGCGATCGATAACAGCAAAATAGCAACCAAGGGCAAGATTTCAGCAACGCCCTTGAAGCCTTCATCAACGAGCTGCCGATGACTAAACCGAGGCTGGCTAATCAACATTAAAAACGAAACGACTAAGGCCGCAATGGTTGCATAGAGTACCGATGCCGAACCGCTACCGGCCATTAAATCGCCCTTGCCGGTCCAGAACATAAAACCAATCATGCCCAAAACAATAATCGCCAGCGGAACTAACATGTCTCTTACACGCCCGCCTTGAACATCAATTTCGCTACGCTTTGGTTTTGGCGATAGTCCAGGTGCGGCGAGCGACTCGGTAAGTGCCAGAGGGCCGTACACTTTGCCGGTCCAAACAGTGTAAAACACCACCACTAAAGTGGAAATCGCGTAAATATTAAGCGGTACGGTGGCCAGTAAAATGCTCACCGCCGATTGTTCCGTTTCATAGGGAGCGATAATACCCAATACAAAAGCACCCCAACCGTTGAGCAAAATCAAAATACAAATAGGTGCCGAAGTACTATCAATAATGTAGGCAAGCCGCTCGCGGCTCATATTAAACTTGTCGAATAAGCCGCGAGACACAATGCCCGCTGTGAGCACGCTTAAGTTCGACTCAATGAATACAATTATTCCGGTAATGAATGTCATTAAGCCGGTACGCCGAGCGTTACTCGCTAAGCCGCTGTTGACCATCATTTGCACCGTTGCGTTGACCCCGCCGGAAAAACGCATAAACGCTAATACGGCACCGATCAGCATGCTGAATAATAAAATTCGAGAATTGCCAGCATCGGTAAATACAGCCACAACTCGCTCAATCGCCTGAATAAACCCATCGAAGAGTGAATAATTTCCAGACTGAATTCCAAGTAAATATTCCGAGGTAAATACTGCCAAAATCAAAGCGGCGACAACTTCTTTTCGCCAAAGGACAAAGGCTATCGCGACCGTTGCCGGCAATAAAGTTAACCATTCTGACATCACAAAGCCTCTCTGAAACGTTCTAGACCAGCACTCAGGTCATCAATTAAATCTTGCGTATCTTCCAAGCCAATATGAAGGCGAACTAGCCTGCTCTCTAGAGCCCACGGGGCAACCGTGCGTCTCGCTGGTGCACTACCAACCGGTAAAATCAAACTTTCAAAGCCGCCCCAAGAAAAGCCTATTTTAAAGTGGTGCATGTTATCAACCATTGACGCGATGGCTCGACGGTTACTATGCTTGAGCACAAACGAAAACAAGCCATTTCCACCAGAAAAATCGCGTTTGAAATTCTCATGCCCAGGGCAAGACTCGAATGCAGGATGCAATAAACGGTCAACTAACTCATGTTGTCGTAACCAGCGCGCTATGACCATGGCGTTTCGATCATGCTCGCGCATACGTACACCTAAGGTTCTCACACCACGGAGCGTGGTATAAATATCGTCTACTGAGGCGCACTGCCCTAGTTCATAGCTACGATCACGAAGCTGTGGCCAACACGCTTGGTTCGCGCTCGCTACACCTAACATCACATCGGAATGACCATTAAGGTACTTTGTAGCGGAGTGAATAGAGATGTCCACTCCCAAATCCAACGGTTTAAAATTAAATGGTGAGGCAAAAGTATTGTCAATCATAGTAACGATACCGCGCCGTTTAGCAACCTCAACGATGCTCGGCACATCTTGTACTTCCATCGTCAAACTGCCAGGGGATTCAAGAAAAATAACTCGAGTATTTTCTTGTACAAGGTTCTCAATATTTAAACCGGCCATGGGGTCGTAATAACTCACCTCAATACCCAAACGCATCAAAGCACCATCACAAAAATCTCGGGTTGGCTCGTAAACAGAATCGACCATTAGCAAATGGTCACCAGCGTTCAAAAATGACAACAACGAGCTTGTGATTGCGGCCGTGCCACATGAATAGACATAACTGCCGGCCGCATTTTCGAGCTGACACATTGCGTCGTTAAGCGCGAAAGTAGTCGAGGTTCCTCTACGCCCATAATATTCAGTGGCTTGGCTATCACCGTTAAATTGATACGACTTGTCGAGGCCCGCTTGAGCCATCTCCGCCAGACTATCAAATACAATCGTTGAGGCTCGCGCGACATTTGGGTTAACCGCAGGGCCGGTATACTTTTTGCTGCGCCCCGTGGACACGAGTATGGTGTCTTTTTTCATTGGCAAACTATAACCTATCACACTGTAAATGGTTACTGGATGGTTGACTATTGTTGATGAGGCGCTAAGCGGCGTTGAAAGATTTGCTGGGACACTAAACCAGCAATAATAAGGCACAGCCCAACCAGCGTGCTACCGAGAATTTCTTCATCAAGAAAGACCGCGATAAGCAGCAATGATAAGAATGGCGAGATGAAAATCAGATTAGCAATCTTCGCCGTGTTTTCAGCAAGTTTCATAGCCTTAAGCCACAATATAAATGCTAAACCCATTTCAAATAGACCTATATAGAAACCGCCGGCAAGTGCTTGCCAAGGGGCGCTAACGAGGGAAGCAATATCTCCAGAATTCAACGCAATAATAATGATAAGAGGTAACGCAAAACTAAAGTTCAAACACAAACCGATAATCGGTTCACGCTCGTCTTTTTGATTAAGTATCCAATACAATGACCAGATTACGGTGCTCGCTAGCGCCAATAAAACCCCTTTTACATTAGCAAAATTCAACCCCAACAGATCACCTCGAGTGGCTATCATCAAGACACCGAAGTAACATAATGCGGCGGCGACGACATCGTAACGACTCAAACGTTGCCCAAGCAGCGGTACGGCCAGCAGGGTCATAACAATTGCCCAACTGTAATTCAAAGCTTGGGCTTCCTGTGCCGGCAGAGCGTCGTACGCCGAAAATAATAATAGATAATAGAGCACGGGATTCATCATGCCAAAAGCCAATGACCATAGATAATCCTTCTTCGATAGACTAAACAACTCCAACGCACGTCCCTTGGCAATTAATATACTCAACAGAAACAGCCAAGAAACCAACGAAGCCAACAATATTAGCTGCAGCGGATTTACATGATTGAGACTCAGCTTAAATGCGGTAGCAACGGTTGACCAGCAAACTACCGTTGCTAAACCATAAAGTGTTGCGTGTTTCTGAGATTTTAATTCATTGGCCAAAGCGATTACTCGACGAGCTAGTTTGGTAGAACATTACCACGTAGCAGTGATTGCAGATACCGACTTTACACGTCGATTAAGCCAAGGTAAGTTATTTAACTAATTCAAAAACAGAGTCGCTATTGAAATGAAACTACACTATCTACTTATCGTATTTTGCCTGAGCTTAAGCGCTTGCGACACATCAACACAACACGCTAGCGACAAGCAAACAGAACGATCAGAGACAAGCCTAAATGCGATTGACAAGACGCAAGTGGCTGAAAATTTTGAGTGGTCGCCAGAACGTTTTGCCGATATCAAAATCATTCGCTATCAAATCTCAGGATTCGACGAACTTAGCCTCAAGCAAAAAGAGTTAGTCTACTACCTGGTGCAGGCGGGCCTCGCGGGCCGAGACATTATGTGGGATCAAAATTATCGTCATAACTTGAGCATACGCCGAGCCCTAGAAGCCATCATGGGTGGCGCTCAAGGCAGTGGCACAGAGTGGCATGCTTTGAGTACTTACGCTCGTCGGGTATTTTTCTCGAACGGCATTCACCATCACTATGCTGGCGACAAATTCGCTCCCAGCTTTACCAAAGCTTATTTTCTAGCTCAATTAGAAGCGGCTGGCGGTGAATTAAATGATGAAGCGCTAAACGCCATGTTCGATCCGTCCATAGACAATAAGAAAGTAAGTCAGGATGCCTCTGGTGATTTGGTTAAGGATTCTGCGATTAATTTCTATGACCCTGACATCACCGATGCCGAGGTCACAGCATTCTATGCCGCGATGCAACAGGCCGACCCCAGCAGGCCAACTCTATTGGGCTTAAACAGCAAGGTCATTCGCCTGACGGACGGTAGCCTAGCCGAAAAACGCTGGAAAATTGATGGCATGTACGGGGCGGCAATTACCGAAATCATCGGCTGGCTTGAAATGGCGGTCACCGTTGCCGAAAACCAAAAGCAGGCAAATGCCTTAAAGTTGCTTATCGAATATTACAAAACGGGTAGCTTAAAAACATGGGATGATTACAATATTGCCTGGGTGTCTGCGACTGAAGGCGACGTTGACTATATTCATTCATTTATTGAAGTTTACCAAGATCCAAAAGGCTATAAAGGGTCCTTTGAGAACATCGTTCAAATCAAAGATTTTGAAGCGTCTCGCCGCATGCAAAAAGTCGCTAGCGACGCACAGTGGTTTGAAGATAACTCAAGCACTGACCCGGCGCATAAAAAAGAGAAGGTGGTCGGCGTCAGCTACAACGTTGTTAGTGTTGCCGGTGAAGCCGGTGATGCATCGCCATCGACTCCCGTTGGCGTTAACCTACCTAATTCGAATTGGATTCGCGCTGAGCATGGCTCTAAATCGGTGAGCTTAGGTAACATTGTTAACGCCTACAGCCAATCGAGCAACCCAGGGCTGCTCGCCGAGTTTGCTCATGACGAACTAGAGATAGCGTTAAACAAAGAGCACAGAGAGCTGGCTGGAAAAATGCGTACCGCTTTACACGAAGTAATCGGCCACGCATCAGGCAAGCTCGAAGCGGGCACCGGCACACCCAAAGAAACCCTTAAGAACTATTCATCGCCGCTAGAAGAAGCCCGAGCAGACCTAGTTGCGCTCTATTTCATATTGGACCCTAAGCTAGTAGAGCTTGGCTTATTGCCATCATTAGATGTGGGTAAAGCCGCCTACGATTCGTTTATTTTAAATGGGTTGATGCTGCAATTAAGACGCATAGAACCGGGCAAAAAAATCGAGCAAGCACACATGCGCAACCGCCAAATGGTTGCCGCTTGGGTGTTTGAAAAAGGCTCTATCAACACTGGTCAGAATTCAGAAAATGCGGTCATCAGCAAGGTGATTCGTGATGGAAAAATTTACTATGAAATCAATGATTACACAAAACTCCGCGGGCTATTTGGGGATTTACTAAAAGAAGTACAGCGCGTCAAATCTCAAGGAGACTATCAAGCCGGGCGAGACCTAATCGAAAATTATGGCGTTCACGTAGACCAAGAGATTCATAAGCAAGTTTTAGCTCGGTCAAAACCTTTGAACATACCCCCGTATAGCGGCTTCATTAACCCAGAACTCACGCCTTTGGTAAATGACGCAGGCGAAATTGTCGAGATCAATGTGAGCTACCCCAAAGACTTTGTAGAACAAATGTTGAAATACGGCCGAGATTACTCTCATTTACCTAATTACAACTAACTTCATTCTATAGCGGTTAGTTCTGTATCCGATAACATAAAACTCCGTGTTGAAACGGTTTTTTATGTTTCGTTAGTCGGTCAACAAAAAGGCTTTGATCTTTGCATTCAGCGCCTCAGGTATTTCTTCGGGCAAAAAATGCGAGTTATTTGGGTAGACCGTAATGTCGTCAGCATCGATTTTCAATGATTGAGTAAGTTGGGGAAACTGATCAACGGTGAGAACTTTATCTTGCCCGCCCCACAATATTTGCGCGCGGCCTGTGAAGTTTTTCAATGCAGCGATATTCGATTCCAAGTTAGTAAAACGCGCATTATCGAAGCCCGTAAAAAAATCATACAGTGCCGAGTCAGCGCCTTCACGCATGGGCGCTACATAACCAAAGCATTCGTTCTCACTCAACTTATGATCGGAGTTTAAACCCATATTCTTGAAGGTAAGCTTTAGCACCGCCGCACTCGATAAATTACTTGCGTAAGCTTCACTCATGGTTTTAGCCATGGCACCTTTCTTAAGTTTAGGAAACTCAAAACCCTGTTTTGAAATAATAGTATTGAGAATCGTAAGGCTTTTGACATTATTATCCATGGCGATATCTTGTTTCACTAGAGACCAAGCCACTAATCCGCCCATATCGTGAAACAGCAAATTAAAGTCGCTAACCTCTAGCGCATCTAATGCCTGATGAACGTAGTTCGCTTGTGCCGATGGCAAATAATTTCCGCCCTGGGATGGCGGTTTATCACTGCCGCCAAAACCGAGCAAATCGATAGCGATCACTCTAAAGTCTTTCTGCAAGCTCGGGATCATCTTACGAAACAACCAAGACGACGTTGGAACCCCGTGAATCAAAACCAGTGCTGGGCCCTGGCCAACATCAATGACACTTAACTGGCCACCCGATGTCGGAATTAACGTTTGCTGAAAACGATGATTCGCATAATTGTCACTTAATTCATAACGATCAGACTGCATCAGGTTTTTATCCATAGTCACTTCTAACTTAGGTGTGGAGCAAGCGGTCAAAAATAAGAAGCTTAGGTAGACAAGGGCAAGTTTTTTCATTGTTAACTATAAATCAACTATCGGATAAGCAGTTTACGAGTAACACGATGTGTTTTACAAGTCTGAGATAATGCGAAATAAATAGTAATTTCCATACGAGCATCGAAATATTGCTAAACTGAGTGAAACATAAAGAGCTAATTCAATGATTAAACAACGTGCCACCGCCCAAGTATTCTTAGTCTTACTCGCGGCTATCGCGCTTTGGTTTTTAAGGCCCACCGATGTACAAGGCCACTATGGCTTATGGTCGTTATTACCTGCAGTGTTAACGATTATCACCTGCTTCATTACCCGAAATGTGTTGCTCGCACTTCTCTTTGG
Organism: Arenicella sp.; assembly: GCA_023301745.1. Classification (GTDB taxonomy): domain Bacteria; phylum Pseudomonadota; class Gammaproteobacteria; order Arenicellales; family Arenicellaceae; genus Arenicella. Next base: position 9,245 of record JALZVW010000032.1, read on the forward strand.
CGTGTTCGCTGGCGGTCTGGTCTCGGGACAACTCAATATCATCAAAGCATTTTTGATCCCCAGCCTTGGCAGCGAAAATTACGCACAGATGTTACTGGTGTATCTATGGGCATTAGGCAGTTTGCTCGGATTATGGAATCGCAATGGCGGCGCACGCTATTTCGCTGAAAGCCTTGCTAATCGCTTTGTCAATTCTCGCACCTCAGCCAAAGTATTTACCTGGCTAATGGGAATTGTGTTTCATCAGGGAGGCACAATCAGCACGGTGTTAACTGGCACAACCGTAAAACCGATTTCGGACAAGCACGGCGTCGCGCACGAAGAACTTGCCTATATTGTAGATTCGACAGCCTCGCCCGTGGCAACGATTATTCCGTTTAATGTCTGGCCGGTTTACGTTGCAGGTTTAATTACAATAGAACCTCTTAGCGCAATCGTCGCCAATAAAGAAGCGGCGATAAAAATGTTTCTTTACGCTATTCCATTTAACTTCTACGCTTGGATTGCCGTTTCTATGACGCTGCTTTTCTCGCTGGGCCGTTTACCCTTGCTTGGCACGCCAATGGCAAAGGTAGTCAAGCGAGTCACTACTACTGGAGAACTCGATGCGGTTGGTGCTAAGCCAATGGCCGCATCTGAATTGACCGAATCGAAGTTACCCGATGGCTATACACCTTCGGTTGTCGATTTTTTATCACCTATTTTAGTGCTTCTTGGGTTTTGTATCGTCCCTTGGGCCGCCGGCGGCAGCCCGATGGTATTTGAGGGGTTTGGAGCCGCGGTCGTGGTCGCTTTTATTAGCAGTATTGTGCGTGGCATGGAAATCTCGGAGGCGTTTGATGCGATGATACAAGGTATTAAAGGCGTCACCATCGGCGCACTTGTTCTAGGCCTGGCGGTAACCTTAGCCACGGTTTCATCACAACTCGGAACGGCCAATTTTGTGATTGAAAGCACTTCAGGGTTTCTAATGAATTGGCCGTATATTCTACCCAGCCTATTGCTACTAATCTGCATGTTCGTAGCCTTTTCAATCGGTTCATCATGGGGTACTTATGCGGTAATGTTCCCGGTTGCCCTTCCCCTTGCCTTAGTGCTATCGCAAGACCCAACCTATTTGCTTTTGTGTTTCGGCGCGATCATGGGCGGGGCGGTGTTCGGTGATCAATGCTCTCCGATTTCAGATACAACGATTCTATCGTCACTGGCTTGCGGTACCGATTTAATGGATCACGTTAATACCCAATTGCCATTAGCCATGATTGCGGCCGGCTTGGCATCAATAATCTATTTGCTCATTAGCTTGGCCATTCTTTAGCGTTCAGGAATGCTTAGGGAATACAAAATATTTTATTACAAATATCCGTCTGACTAATTCTTTAAGAACTCAGCATAAGCTTCAACGGTTATTTCATCACCAACCAATGGCACATACTTATCCATGCCAAAGTCAGAGCGTGAAAAGGCTCCTTTGGCCGAAAAACCTAGGGTGTACTTGCCACTCAATATATTGTTAGCGCCACCGTGAAAGGTTGCCGAGACGACCACCGGCTGTTGCTGGCCTCGCCAGTTTAGCGCACCTGTGAATTCAAATTCACTCTCACTGATAGGCCGCACCGATGTGCTCACAAATGTTGCCTGGGGGTATTGAGCTTGACGAAACCAAGACCGGCCCATCAAGTCACTTTTTAAATCTTCATCGTTGATATCTAAAGAATTTATTTCAATAACAGCGTTCAAACTAGCCGCCGCCATATTACTGGGGTCGAATACCAATGACGCATCGAACTGGTTAAAACGGCCCACATAAGTCGACAAACCCAAATGCTGAACCTTGAACAAAAGGGTCGCATGAGTAGAATCTAAAGAATATTCACCCGCCTTTAGCTTGATCACCTCAGGCTCTACCTTAGGGGTGATCAATGACACGCAGGCCGATAAAAAAACACTACTCAATAGTATTATCGCGATACTTTTTTTCATTTCTCACCTTTAGATTTTAATTTTTGTGAAACCAAGTAAGCCAACCCACCAATTAAGACTGTGGGTAGCGCAGCGTAAAATTGGGTCGGTTCATTGATCGCCGACAGTACAGCAAACAGAACTGTGCAACCAACAAATATTATTGGCGCAAGCGGATACCAAAACGAAGTGGGCTTCTCATTCAATCGCCAATGACGAACAAAGAGGCTGGTAACGGCCAGTGCCAAACATAAAGAAAGCGTAAAACCTAGATAAGAAAGCAAACTCCTTAAGTCGGCAACCAAGACTAAGAAGATAGACATAACGACTTGCAAAGCAATCGACATTCTCGGTGGTTGCCCTGACTTAGCCGCAAATATTTTTGGCAATGCTCGATCTTCAGCCATCTTAGCGTAGACCCTTGGGCCGGCTAACACCATCGCTGTGATAGAGGTTAGCAGCGAGATAGCGATCACCACTTCGACAATGCGCCGGCCAACTGAGCCTCCAAGTGATTGCGCTGCCACAGAAGCAATATCGGGCTGCCCCACTAACACTTCATAGGGCGCGCCATAAACCATTATTGCGTTAATACCGACGCATAACACCATGGTTAATAGAGTGCCGATTACCATTCCTCGCGGGACATTACGCTTTGCATTGCCGACTTCACCGGCAACATACGCGGCGGCATTAAAGCCTGAGTAACTTAAGGAAATCCAGACTAAGCTATTGGCAAAGGTGAAAATACTAAACGACGCTAAGGGTTGAGTATTAGGTACCGGCAGGCTTGCAGAATTCAAAAACCGCCAAGCAGACCAAACAATAATTATCGATAAGACGATCAACATAAACGCCACAATCATCTCATGCGTTTTCGCACCAGACTTAACCCGAACGATGTGAATCGCCCCCGCAAGCAGAACAACCATGATCGCCAGAAAATCGGCCGGCAGGGCTTTTAAATAAGGTAACGCGGCCAACATGTATGTTTCGAAGGCAAGCGCAGCAAAGGCTATCGCGCCAGGGAAGCCCGCCAATAGTGAAATCCAACCAGCGACGAAACCGGCTAGAGGGTGGATCGAGCGAGAAAGGTACAAATACTCACCACCTGAGTCGCTTAAACCTTGCACTAACATGCCGTAACTCAGTGCGCCAGCTAGTGCGATCAATCCAGCAACGAACCACGCTAAGACTACCCACTCTCGAGAACCAAGGTCGGCTAAGGCAAAACCAGAGGTAGTATAGATGCCGGCCCCAACCGCGTTGCCAACGACTAAGGCAACTAATGTCCAGACGCCAAAGGAGTAGGTCTTAGGAATCACTGTCCGAACAAGCGCTAAGCAATTTGGCCATATGTACACTGCCCAATTTATTCATCAGTGCGATGTTATCGAGTGGAATTTGATCAGTATCTGAATGTTGGCCAATTGCCCAATCCAAACTTGATTCACGCAAAATGTGCAGTATCGGATACGGTGCTCGATTAGTAAAATTTTCAGCATCACCTGGCTGAGTATCGGCAAAACGATAATCTGGGTGAAAACTGGCGAGTTGAAATACCCCGTCAAAACTCATCTCTTGGAGTAACGAATCGGCAAACCCTAGAAAGTCATTAAAATGACCAAACTCGGAAAGCACCGTAGGTAAAATCAGTAAGGTGGTCTCGATATCATCATGCTTATTGAGCAGCGATAATTCGACAATCAGATCACGTACAATCTCTTCTTCACTCTGAGCTGAAGACGTTTTAAATCGAATACTATTATTACGGTATTCGCGTTGAGCAAACGGACATAGGTTCAAATCTATGACGATAGAGGTCAGCCAGTTCTCTACCCGCTGCTCGACCTCACTACTGTTTGAGTTATTGTTTTTCACTTTTTTCTTCTTAAGTTTTTTGCTTTTCGTTCGAGCAAGAGATATTAATTAGTCAACGCGAGAAGCAGTGTAAATCATTTTCAGCGATAGCCGCTTAGGTAATCTGGCGCAAAGACTGCAACGGCGGCACGGTAATAATATCTCTGCTGCGTGCTAAGCCGAGCACGGTTATCAAAACCACACCAGAGCCTATTCCAACAAACCATAAACTCGGGTGCCATTGCGCCACCATGTCGAATACGTTTTTCTGAACAAAAAATAGAATAGCCTCAGCTCCCATGCTGGCGATCAAACCGGCTATTGCCCCTAGCATCGCGAATTCGACCGCAAGCGCACCAATAATGATTTTTTTTGAGCTGCCTAAGGTTCTTAAAATAGCATTTTCGCGCAGGCGTTCATCATATGAAACCCCAATTGCGGCAAACAAAACCAAGGCACCACAAATCAGCACTAAAAATAATATCAGTTCCAAGCCTTGGGTTACACGGTTAATGACATCACGAATGCGAGCAATAACATCACCCAACTCAAGCACCACGGCCGTAGGATATAGTTGCACCATTTTACTGACAAATGGCGCTTGCTTAGCCAATGCTCCGCGGTTCACATTGGTACTTTTAGCGGCACGCACAGCCGTCACCCAATTAGGCGCATAGCGATCTAAAGCACCAGGATAAAAAACCACATAGAAATTGGGGTTCATGCTCTGCCAGTCTACGCTTCGAATGCTGGCCAAGGTCGCCGTGATTTTTATACCTCCGACGCTAAATTCGATTTCGTCACCAATACCAACTCCGATTTCGGTGGCTACCTGCTCCTCCATCGAAAACTCTAAACCGGCGGGGGGGCTACTCCACCATTGGCCATCAACGATTTCATTACTCGTTGGCAAATCAACTGTTTGAGTGAAATTCACTTCACGACTAAGGCCATCAGATTGAGACATGCGCTCTCGCGTGATGGCCTCTCCGTTAATCGCAACCAAGCGACCACGCACCATCGGAAACCATGGTGTAGTCGTAACGTTCGAATCGGCTAATACCTGTTTCACGGCGTCGACCTCACGGTCGGCAACGTTATAGAGAAAATGGCTCGGCGTGTCTTCTGGCAGTTGCGCCTCCCACTCTGCAATCAAGTTAGTACGCAGCCCAGTGACTACAAGCAAGAGCATCAAGGTGGTCGAAAAGCCAACTAATTGAACCAATGTTTGGCCGCGCCGACGCCATAGATTCGCTAGCCCTAAGCGCACAAAACTACCGCGCCAACTGCCTAAGTTTTGCACTAACTTTAGAAATTGCAAGGCCACCAAAGCGCAGACCGCAAACAAAGCAAACAGTGCACCTAAGAATAGCAGCGATGTAATAAGGCTCTCGCTATACCAGTAGGTTAGAACCAACAATGACACAACCCCAATGGCTAAGCGCCGACCTTGACCTAATAACGAATCGGGTAAATCCCGCCGCAACACTCTCAAGGGCTCGATGGTTGGCAAATGCCATAATGCGGGTAACGCGAAACCAAGAACACACACAAACCCGGTTACCACCGCGACTATCCACGGCCTGGCTCCGGGCAATGGCAACTCAACATTCAATACACCTTTAGCGACTTCTAGCAGCATATAGTGAGACAACCAGCCCAATAACATGCCTAAGATAGTCGACACGCTTGCAATGATAAACAAACGCACAAATTGGCTACGACGGATTGAGCCTGTTGACTGGCCCCATGCTTTCATCAATGCCACTTGGTCTGTCAAACGACTGGCGTAGCGTTGGCTGGCCAGGGCCATCGCTAAGCCAGCTAAGAGAACGCCAATCGTGCCACTGAGAAGCAGAAAAGCCCGCCCCCGCTGCATGGCATCAGCTAATTGCTCCTCGGCATTTTCAGGGGTGACCAGGCGAAAATGCTTCAATTCACTGCTGTTCTTTAGCGCGTCTTCTCTCTTCTGGTACCATTTTTTATAGGTTTCGATAGAACGATCGTCACCACTCATTAGAAAACGGTAACCAATGCGGCTTCCTGGTCGCACCAGTTGGGAGGCTGGCAAGTCATCAATGCTCATCATCACTCGCGCACCTGCGGCGGTAAAACCAGTGCCTCGATCGGGCTCATTGACGATTAAATGGGTGACGGTAAGCTTTAAATAACCTACTTCTATTTTGTCACCGATTTTGATGTCGAGCAGATTAAAGAGCCTGGCTTCAACCCACGCCTCACCCGAAGCGGGGCCGTTAGTATGGTTACTTAATTTACCGATCTCTAGATCATCGCTTAACTCGACTTCGCCTCTCAGTGGGTAGGCGTTGCTAACCGCTTTGACCGAGGCAAGGTGATTATTGTCACCCGCGAATACCATCGAGCGAAAAAGCGCTAAATCAGCCGTTTGTAAATTCAGTTCCTGGGCCTTTGCTCGGTAGTCATCGCTGATTTCAATCCCGCCCCTTAGGGTTAAATCAGAGGCGAGGAAGCTAGTGATTTGTTGATTCAAGCCTCGTTCAACTCGATCAGCAAACAAACTAACCGCGGTCACCACCATGACAGCGAGGACCAGTGCAGATACGACCAGATTGAGCTGCCCGCCTTTCCAATCTCGCCAGAGAAGCTTTACATCGATGAAATTCATAGTTAACTTGTCACCTGGCTAAGCAAACGACCGTCGTCGATAGTGATGATAGACTCGCAGCGTTCGGCTAACCGTTGCTCATGAGTCACTAAGACTAAGGTGGTATCACTCTGACGATTAAGGTCGAACAATAAATCGCTGATTTTTAAACCCGTCGCTTGATCTAAATTTCCTGTCGGCTCGTCGGCAAACAAAATTTTGGGGGAACATGCAAATGCTCTGGCAAGGGCAACACGTTGTTGCTCACCACCAGATAGTTGCTTAGGGTAATGGCTCAATCGTTCGGCTAAGCCAACTTTAGCGAGGTACTCAGTAGCCCGCTGGCGAGCATCACGCTGACCCGACAATTCCATCGGTAACGATACGTTTTCAAGGGCCGTTAAACTCCCCAGTAATTGAAACGTCTGAAAAACAAAACCAACCATTTTCGCTCTAATCGCGGCCCGGCCTTCTTCGTTGGTTGCCGTTATTTGGTGTTCTCCCATCCAAATTTCTCCATCAGTGGGGGTGTCTAGGCCCGCCAGCAATCCCAGTAACGTTGATTTGCCCGCACCAGAAGGGCCAATAATAGCGACGCTCTGCCCAAGTTTAATATCCAAGGAGACATCGTCTAAAATCGTTAAATCATGATCAGCGGTGCGCACTCTTTTGCTAACGCCTTGTGCGCGAAGTATAGATTGAGTCATACGGGGTATTTTTGCCTTAAATTGTCTTAACTGGTTAGCTACATAAACTATGGTAAATTAGTTCTATTACGCTTTCTTACCCAATTAGACCGTGTTGGTCTTAATTTAACGTCATGATACCGAATCAACTGAAAGACAAGTTCACCTTTGTCTTATTTTTACTACTTTTTTTAGTTTTATCGCCCACGGCCCAAGCGAAACATTTGGTCATCTTCGGCGATAGCTTAAGTGCGGCCTATGGGATGGACCTTGAACAAGGCTGGGCGCACCTCTTAGCCGAAGCAATAAAAGACACACACACGGTCAGCAACGCAAGTATTTCAGGCGAAACATCCAGTGGCGGGCGGGCTCGCCTTCCTATTACGTTGGCCGAGCTAAAGCCTGACCTTATTCTTATTGAACTCGGCGCAAATGACGGTTTACAAGGCTTGCCGATTAATGCGATGCGCGAAAATTTGGACGAGATGATTTCAATGGCAAAAGAAGCAAATGTACAGATAGCGTTAGCCGGAATATCGCTTCCGGCATCATACGGGCCACGATATATCGATAAGTTTCGAGCTACTTTTAGAGAGCTTTCCGAAATACATAATCTACCGTTTATCGATTTTTACCGTGAAGAATTCTTCATCGAGCCGGACTTCATACAAGAAGACGGCCTGCATCCAACCGCAAAGACCCAACCATTAGTAAAAGAGATTATTTTAAAGTTTTTAAACGCCAACAAACTGCTAGAGTGATCCACACAATTTCAAACGACAACGGTAAAACTATGACTATCACCCTCTATGGTTTAGGACCTTCTCGCTCCTTCAGGTGCTTATGGGCACTTGCCGAAGCTGAGTTAGAGCATGATTTTATATCCCTGGAATTGAATGGCACCGATAGCAACGGCGCCAAATCCGAGGAATATTTAAAACTCAACCCACAAGGGAAAGTGCCATCGCTAAAACACGGTGACTTCGTGTTAACAGAGAGCGCGGCAATTCTAAATTACGTCGATGCAATTTCACAAAAATCGTTTATTCCGTCTGAGCCAAAACTACGAGCGAAATACGATGAACTCGCTTTCTTTGTTTTATCGGAATTAGAGCAACCTTTATGGACTACAGGTAAGCATAAGTTTGCAATACCTCAAGAGCATAGGGTTGAGCAAGTTCTTGAAACAGCTAAATGGGAGTTTGAAAAAGCGCTTAACGCATTCTCAAAATTGGTGAGCATAGAGAATTTCGTTCTAGGTGATTCGTTCTCATTTGCCGATATTTTAGTCGCTCAAACCTTTAATTGGGCGCAACGTTTTGACTTTGATGTGCCGCCAGAATACTTAAACTATAGAGATAAAATGTATGCTCGCGAAGCGGCCATCAAATCCATCGCTAAATTTAGTTAAGTTATCATTTTCTGAACCGCCAAGGCCCTAACATATTATTGCTTTAAATTATTAAGCGCATTTTCAACCGCGCTAAGATAAGGGTGAACCTGGGGGCGGCGGCAGCGTAAATACTCAAGACCCTCGTCAATACTCATATCGCGATAATGGCATAAATAACCTAGCACAGTCGCGGGTGCACGACATATGCCAGCGTTGCAATGCACATACACACGATGCCCCACCGATAACAAGGAATTTAAAGCTTTGACTGGCTCAGCTAATTTATTACCCAAATCGCTTTCGTCAAAATCAATGATCGCAAAGCGCTGAACGGTAATTTGGTTATATTGATACGCACTCTGCAGTTTCTTCCAATCAATTCGATGCGACTTAAAATCGCCATCGCTCTGCAAAGACAGAATCGCGGTAATTTTCATCTGCTTTAAGCGCGCAACGTCAATACTATTTTGCGGCGCGCTACCAAGGAAAATGTTTGGCTCTATTCGATCGAAATTAATCATTGAGTAGTAAGTACTATGTTAACTCCAGCACTAAGCGTGAAACTTAGCGCTCTGACCTTGTACCGTATCAACTAAGGCTTTCATATTGTCTGGCTGAGCAAATGGTTGAATACCATGCCCTAAGTTAAAGATATGGCCTTTATCTTGCTCATTGTGTTGGCCATAAGCTTCGAGCACGAGCATCGTGTTGTCTCGAACTTGCTGTTGACCAGTATTCATAACCACCGGGTCCATATTGCCTTGCAACACCACTCGATCACCGACCCGTGCTCGCGCACTAGCCATGTCTACAGTCCAGTCTAATCCTAGACCATCACAACCCGTATCGGCCATCATTTCTAACCACTGACCACCACCTTTGGTGAACAATACGACCGGTGTGTCTTTAGTTGCTTGATCTGATTTAAGAGCGCTTACAATTTGCTGCATGTAAGCTAATGAGAACTCTCGATAATTTGCCGTTGACAGCATTCCGCCCCAAGTATCAAACACCATTAAACTTTGCGCACCCGCAGCAACCTGCGCTTTAAGGTAGCTAATCGCGCTATCAGTGACGACTTGCAAAAGTTTATGAGCGGCTTGCGGTGATTCGAACATTAACCCTTTAATACGGCGAAAGTCTTTACTACCCGCGCCTTCGACCATGTAGCTTGCGAGCGTCCACGGGCTGCCAGTGAAGCCTATTAGCGGAACCCTGCCGTCTAACTCTTTGCGAATGACACGTATGGCATCCATCACATAACCAAGATCGTCTTCCGCATCGGGGACACTTAGCTTATCAATCTCAGCTTCACTGCGAACTGGCTTATTAAACACCGGGCCAATACCTTCTTCTAGCACCAACTCTAAACCCATCGCGTCAGGGATCGTTAGAATGTCTGAAAACAGAATAGCCGCGTCCAAACCAAAGCGGTCGATTGGCTGCATTGTAACTTCGCATGCAAGGTCGGGTGTTTTGCAAAGGGTTAGAAAATCTCCCGCTTGCTTTCGTACCGCGCGATACTCCGGAAGGTAACGGCCTGCTTGGCGCATAACCCAAATTGGAGTTCGCTCAATTTTTTCGCCACGCAGAGCGCGAAGATATAGATCATTTTTCATTTCTTTCTTTCCTGCATTGTCTTTCCAGCTTTTATAGACCGAGATTATACAGGCTCAAAATAGATCTGGGTGAACAGTTATTCGATCATGACGATTAGAAATACCAATGCCTGCCGAAAAAATACGGTTAGGGCTGAGCTCATCGCTAGCCGACGGCCCTAGGCCGAACCCGTACGAGACCTTTGTGCATAAAAAAGCCGCTGACAATTTCAGCGGCTCATTTAACAAGGCAATACTTTGATACTAATGTTGGTTTAAATAATTCAAAATACCTTCGGCCGCTTCACGGCCTTCAAACACCGCCGTTACTACGAGATCAGAGCCTCGAACCATATCACCACCCGCAAAAACCTTAGGGTTAGTAGTTTGAAATTTCAACGCCAAATCGGTCGAGGCTTGAACACCACCCCAGTCATTAATTTCAATATTAAAATCGCTAAACCACGCTGCCGGACTCGGCCGAAAGCCAAACGCAATAATGACATCATCCGCGGCCACGATTTCCTCTGATCCAGCAACTACTTCAGGGCGACGTCGGCCACGCTCATCGGGCTCGCCTAATTGAGTAAGGGCTAATTTAACGCCGGTAACTTTACCGTTTTCACCAACGATTTCAATCGGTTGACGATTCCATAAAAAATCAACGCCTTCCTCTTTAGCATTGGCAACTTCGCGCATTGAGCCTGGCATATTCTCTTCGTCTCGACGATAAGCACAAATAACCTTAGTACCTCCTTGCCTAACGGAGGTTCGTACACAGTCCATTGCGGTGTCACCACCGCCAAGCACAACAACCTTTCGATCTTTCATATCAACAAAATCTAGGGCATCTTTTTCAAAGCCCATTTCACGATTGATATTCGACACCAAAAACGGCAGAGCTTCATGAACACCGTCGAGCTCTTCTCCGGCAAACCCACCCTTCATGTATGTGTAGGTTCCCATGCCAAGAAAAACGGCATCATAACCATCAAGCAATTCCTGAAACGGCACATCAGTGCCAATATCAGTATTTAAAACGAACTCAACACCCATCTCTTCGAGGATAGTGCGGCGCGTTTTGACAACTTCTTTCTCTAATTTGAAAGGCGGAATGCCGAACGTCAGTAAGCCACCGATTTCAGGATACTTATCAAAAACAACTGGCTTGACACCATTTCGAACTAAGATATCAGCACAACCCAGGCCGGCCGGCCCGGCACCAATGATTGCGACTTTCTTATCGGTCCAGGTCACATTTGACATGTCCGGCCGCCAGCCTTGCTTTAAGGCTTCGTCAGTAATGTATTTCTCAATCGAGCCAATGGTTACCGCACCAAAACCATCATTCAAAGTACATGCGCCTTCGCATAGGCGGTCTTGAGGACAAATTCGACCACAGACTTCGGGTAAGGAATTTGTTTGATGGGATAATTCGGCGGCTTCAAACAAACTGCCTTCAGCAACTAACTTCAACCAATTGGGGATAAAGTTGTGTACTGGGCATTTCCACTCACAATACGGATTGCCACAGTCTAAGCAACGCTCAGACTGCGATGCCGCTTGTTCAGCTTCATATTCACCATAGATCTCTTTGAATTGCTTGTTACGCTCTAACGCTGGCACCTTTTCAGGGTCTTGGCGAGGTACGTCTAAAAATTGAAAATCATTACTCATATTACTATTCCTTAGGCCGCCGCTGACAACGAGTCAATTAGAGTATCAAGGTCACTGGCTTTGGGTTTTATCATCCAAAACCTCGGTAGATAATCAGCAAAATCAGTCAATATTTCTTTGCCACGTTGACTACCAGTCGCTTCTACATGCTTCTCGATCATAGTTTGAAGATATAAAGCATATGACTCCATCGCTTCAGGCATCAAGCGGTAGGTGTCGATCAGCTCATGATTGTACCGGTCAATGAAAATTCGATTTTCATCCAAGACAAAAGCAACGCCGCCAGTCATGCCCGCACCAAAGTTAACGCCCGTCTCACCCAGGACACAAACCGCGCCTCCCGTCATGTATTCGCAACCGTGATCGCCTAAACCTTCAACAACGGAGTACGCGCCCGAGTTACGAACAGCAAAACGTTCTCCGGCTTTACCAGAGGCAAATAACTCACCACCTGTGGCACCATATAGACACGTGTTGCCGATGATGGTCGATTCACTGGCAATGAACTTAACGTCATCGCTCGGGTAAATTGCAATCGTACCACCTGACATACCTTTGGCGACATAGTCATTGGCATCGCCTTCAAGGTTGATATTTAAGCCCTTAGCGTTCCAGACACCGAAACTCTGGCCCGCCGTGCCGTTGAGGTTAACGGTAATTGGGTTATCAGAAAGGCCCTCATGCCCGTGAGCTCGAGCGATTTCACCCGATAAACGTGCCCCAATAGATCGATGTATATTCTTGACATGATAGTCATAGCTACCGCCTCCATTTGCCTGGATCGCTGGCAACATGTCGATAACCATTTGCTCCGCCAACTCACCTTTATCATAAGGCTGGTTTTTAGGCTCAATACAAAACTGCGGCTTATCGGCGCCAACATTGCCATCGTGCAGGATCTCAGATAAATCTAGATTGTGCTGCTTCTCCGTCTCACCGTCTAGCTCTACCAATAAATCGGTGCGACCAATCAGGTCCGTTAGTTGAGTCACACCTAACTTAGCCATCCATTCACGGGTTTCCATCGCAATAAATTTAAAGTAATTTATGGCTCGCTCAGCGGTTCCTACGTAATGTTTCTGACGCAGAATATTATGTTGCGTAGCAACACCCGTTGCACAGTTATTCAAGTGACAAATTCGTAAATATTTGCAACCCAATGCGACCATTGGCCCAGTGCCAAAGCCAAAGCTTTCGGCGCCCAGAATCGCCGCCTTAACGACATCTAAGCCAGTCTTCAAACCACCGTCGGTTTGCAGTCTAACTTTATCTCTCAAGTCATTGGCGCGCAGCGTTTGGTGAGCTTCGGTAAGACCAAGCTCCCAAGGTGAGCCGGCATAACGCACTGACGTGAGCGGGCTAGCACCAGTACCACCGTCATAGCCTGAAATAGTAATTAGGTCAGCATAGGCTTTTGCAACACCAGCGGCAATCGTGCCTACCCCAGCTTCGGCAACCAATTTGACTGAGACTAATGCTTGCGGATTAACTTGTTTTAAATCAAAGATCAGTTGCGCTAGATCCTCGATTGAATAGATATCGTGGTGCGGTGGCGGCGAAATAAGTGCGACACCAGGGTTTGAATAACGCAAACTTGCTATCATCTCGTTAACTTTATGGCCAGGCAGTTGACCGCCTTCACCTGGTTTGGCGCCTTGAGCGACTTTGATCTGCAGCACCTCAGCATTAACCAAGTAATGCGGGGTCACGCCGAAACGACCTGAAGCAACTTGCTTGATCTTGGACATTTTCAGGGTGCCAAAACGTGCAGAATCTTCGCCGCCCTCGCCCGAATTTGAACGACCACCCAAGGTATTCATCGCCTGCGCGAGTGATTCGTGGGCTTCTGGAGATAAAGCGCCCAAAGACATACCGGCACTGTCAAAGCGCAGTACAATATCTTCCCATGGCTCTACTTGATCTAATTCAACGGGTTCAATATCATCGCGCACCGCGAGCAGGTCGCGTAACACCATCGGTTTGCGGCCATTGACGGTATCGGCGTACTCTCGGTATAGCTCAAAGTCACCACTTTCAACCGCCGCGTGCATAGTGCGAACAACATCAGGGTTATAAGCGTGATACTCGCCACCGTGAATGAATTTTAACAAACCACCTTGTTCTAGCGACGTTTGCGCATCCCACGCAAAGGCAAGCATAACGCGTTGGTCGTTTTCTAGGTGGGTAAAGCTCGCTCCTTGAATCCGACTAGTGGTGCCGGTAAAGCACACATCAACCACGTCAGATGCTAAACCTACAGCCTCGAATAATTGCGAGCCGCGGTAGCTGTGAATGGTAGAGATTCCCATTTTAGAAATAATTTTATAAAGGCCTTTATTTACACCTTTGCGGTACTGCCGCAGAAAGACGCTGATATCGCCCTTTATTCGCCCATCGCGAACCATCTCGTTGATCGTTTCATAAGCTAGATAAGGATGGATAGCCGTCGCACCGTAACCAATAAGCACCGCAAATTGATGTGAGTCGCGCGCGGTACCCGTATCGACGACAATGTTGGCATTGCAGCGCAAACCCGATTGAGTGAGGCGGTGATGCACCGCACCGGTCGCGAGCAAAGCTTGAACAGGCATCCGGTTTTTTGAGATATTTCGGTCGGATAACACGATGATTCGCCCTGCGGCTCTGACCGCTTGCTCGGCTTCATCGCAAAT
>JALZVW010000033.1 GCA_023301745.1 Arenicella sp.
GCAATGTCATTTGCAATTGAAGCCGATGACGGGTTTACGTAATTGTCGCTGATAAAACTAGCAAATGAAAAATTGGGGTCAAGCTCCATCGCCTGTAAGTTAAAGTACCACGTGACACAGACACCGACGATTGCCATGATGGCATAGAAAATTTGCTTGCTAGTTGAACTCATTGATTGCTCCGTAATCTTAGCTTAATTGTTAATCGCCTATTTTAGCTGATTGTGTGTACCGCTACCAAGGGTAACTATTCGTGTCATCGACTCAGGTAATGGAGGTGAGCGCCCGCCAGTTCAGCATGATGTGTTTAGAGACCCTGAAAATCTAAGTCAAGACACGCCTAATCCACAGTACTTGAGGCGCAATGCTGGAACAGATGATTGGTATAACCGCCATAATGTCGCCATTGCAAACTGGATTAATCAAGAGGTTCACGACCCTGGGCATAGCTCGGCTTCGTTGTTTGCGCTACCAGGAAATTACTCGCTAGAGGATGGTAATCGGTATTTAAACGACATAGGCACTAACCGAGATCAATCGTCGTTACAATCTGGCCGATGGCGTGTTGTGCGAAACCCAATATGGGCTGACGACACCGCTCCTGATTGTGGCATTGCCTCCTCGTATGTTGACGATACAAATCATAGTGAGTCGCGCACTACCCATCTTCCCGCTGGGAGTAGCTGCAATACCGCTAATAACTTTAATTTAGGGCTAGAGCCACTGCCAACGCCAAGGCCGCCTAGCCGTTGATTGTCAATGGGCGGTAAGTAGGGCTCATATTTGTCTTTTTACTTGCGATAGTTTAGGCGTAATAAAGACAATTGAGCGTATACTCAATTTCCGTCTAAGGTTTTTATAGGCGTCACAACCTGTGACGCTATTTCAATAAATCTGCGCGCTCTACCCACTTAAAAGTATTCCATGTTGAACCCAGAAAGAAAAAGCCCGCGCCGAGCGTTAATCGTCGCGGTGCAGCTAGACACCGTTAGCGATGTTGAATTCCAATCGTCGTTGGCTGAGTTAGGTGACCTTGCAAAGACCTTAGGCATGGAAGTTGTTGGGCAGTTTACCCAAAAGCGAAGCTCTTTTGACTCGACCGCCTATGTGGGGGTTGGCAAGCGTGATGAAATTCGACAATTCTTAGAAGGCCAACAAGGTGCCCCTTTTTCGCAGGACAATCCTCTTGAGACCAACGAGCAAGTCGAGTTTATTCTGGTCGATCATGAAATATCACCGTCTCAGGCGCTCAACTTAGAAAACGAAGTTGATTGCGAAGTGATGGATCGCACGGTGGTTATCTTAGAGATTTTTCATCGTAATGCCAGCTCACATGCATCCAGAGTACAAGTTGAGATTGCACGTCTGACCTACATGGCACCACGTTTACGTGAGGCGGCCAAACGCGCAGGGTCTGATGGTAGGCAAAGAAGTGGCACTGGCGGGCGGGGCACAGGGCAATCACGTAGTCAGATGGATAGCCAAAAAGTTCGAGACCGGATTGGTGAATTACAGAAAGAAATTGATGCGATGGAAGCGGGGCGTGATATACAGCGGTCGCTGCGCCAGAACCAATCGGGGCTAACGCAAGTGGCTCTCGTGGGTTATACCAATGCCGGAAAATCAACGGTAATGCGCGCCTTAACCGGCAGTGACGTGCTAGTAGCAAATCAACTATTTGCCACGCTCGATACCAAGGTTCGCACCTTATACCCAGAAGGCGTACCTCGGGTGTTGGTTAGTGATACGGTCGGTTTTATTAAAAACCTACCTCATGGGTTAGTCGCCTCGTTTAAATCAACATTGGACGAAGCTCTTAGCGCATCGCTTTTGTTGCACGTTATTGATGCGAGTGACCCTGGCTTTGAGATGCAGCTTGAAGTAACCGATAAAGTATTAGCCGAGATTGGCGCCGATAGTTTACCGAGCATTCGAGTGTTCAATAAAATTGACTATTTGGATGGCGCAGCGGCACAAGCAGAGCGTACTTTAGAGCTCCAAGGCAAGTACCCTGGTTGCGTTGTTCTTAGCGCACGCAATAAAGATGATATAAGCCAATTACACCAGACAATCATGCATTTCTTCCAACAGCAGTTGGTAGAGTCTGAAATTTTCTTACCGTGGTCAGAGCAGGGCTTACGTGGCGAAATTTTTTCATCCTGCGACGTACTGGAAGAACGTGCCGATGAAAAGGGTGCGTTGTTTCGATTTCGAGCCGCACCTGAAGTGATCGCCAGGCTTAAGGAACTCCGTGAAAACCAACAATAGCAATCGCCACTTTACGAAATCGGTCTTGGCTGATTTTCAAACATGCTTGCAGCCCGGTAAAAACAGCCGAGCATAGGCTTGGTCTTTCGCTAGCAGCACCTAGACAATCAGTCGTGATTAACAACTTAGCTTAATTCAACGACAAGTTGCCGTCATAGCTAAAACACCGTTGACGCTGAGTCACGGGGTCAATAAATTGAAGCTCTTTTGCCAGTAATTGTAACGGCGCCGAATAGTTGTCGGCTGATAGCGGTTCTAGAGTCGGGTAGCACTTGTCATTGAGTATCGGCCAGCCCAGTGTTTGCATGTGAACGCGCAATTGATGGGTTTTTCCAGTCACCGGGTTCAATTCAAATAAGCCAGTATGAGAAGATTGTTGTACGCATCGGATAAGCGAATGACTATTTGCTTCGCCTTTGGCCACACACATGCGAAAACGTGGTTCAGATCGAACGATGCGATTTTTAACCTCCCACTTCTGACCGACAAGTCGGTCATTCTGATTCGTTTTGGCGATTGCCTGATAGGTTTTGTGGATCTGCCGTGTTTCAAATAAATGATGGTAACAATGTCTGGTATCTGGGTTAACTGAGAACATGACCAAGCCAGCCGTCACTCTATCTAAACGGTGCAAGGCTTGTAATGTTTCAATGCCGGTGTGTTGTCGTAAACGGCTTTGCAGGCATTCATTGACATAAATGCCACCGGGAGTTACGGCTAAAAAGTGAGGCTTATAGGCCACCAAAATATGCTCGTCTTGGAAGAGTACCGTTTCTTTAAACGGTATGACCGGCTCGTTTTCGACTTCCCGGTAATAATAGATTCGTTGCTGTGACTGAAATGGTGATTGAGCGCTTATTAATGAGCCACCGTGGCCGTGGACCTTGCCATCAGCAACGCGTTGACGCCAAACCTGTGCGCCAACATCAGGAAATTTAAGGATCAGGTACTCAAGCACGGTTGCAACACCGGGGTTGCTCTGCGGTAAACTTAACTTTGAAGGGTACTCAGAAATGACCATTTGATAATTCAAAATTTGCCGATAGCGTGGATCTAATGATACTCGGCGAGTGACGTTCGATCGCCATTGTTTATATTGATACGAGCAATAAAAAATTAAATGATTAAGCAACAGGGCTGTTAACGCAAGAATCATTGTCATTGATAACTCACTTATCGCACCCTTCGATCAATGATCGTTAAACCATTGAGTACAATATTGTATGACCAATTTAATTTTATTTGTTATACCTATTTTGTTGACCTTTGTTTGCAATTGATATTAAATATTCGCAAGTTAGAAGACCATTACAAAAATTGTCAGACAATTTTTTAGATGGCGTGTTTTACATTCAAGAGTGAATTGTTTCTTGAACATAAGTGTTATAGGCCTTTTCAAAGGCTTTGTTTTTTATGCTCGTTGTTCTTAAATGATAAAAACCTAACTAATCGCGACATTTTAGCCAACAATTAAGTGGTTTTTCATATTAAAAATATGTAATTGTCATATACGTTGTCTTTATTTGTCATACATCAATACGTTGTTCTATTTAGATAGCCAGATATTGATGTTTAGCCCAGACATAAGTGAATAGAAAGCTAAACAAATGATTGAGCGATTAATGTTGTACCAAAGGAGGGATTTCTGTCGTTAGAAATTCTTGAAAATAGTAACCGCTAGCGCACCATTTTAAGGTGCGTTTCAGTACGGATATGGAAAGTACCGTAATACATTCTGTATACCTATAAATTCTAAAAAATGAAATATTGCTCATGAATATCAAATGCTTGCCTATTATTTTTGCTTTTTTTGTATTGGTCTTTACGACCTCGTCATACGCCCAGACAGTGGTCGATGATGATTTCTCTATTGATGGAACGGCGGTAACCGACGCCAACTACTTTGGTTCTAGCACCGCGGGTGCAATAGAGTTCAATGCGAACTCTATTGGCTTAGTCAGTGGCTCTTCGGGCCGTCAAATCCACGGTTTATTTGAGACACAAACTCTCGCTAACGCCGGCGACTCGCTCAGGGCTGTGATTACCTTCAGCACGCCGGCTACGGTTGCGGTTGGTAACGAAGATATTCGTATCGGCTTGTTCGATCACCTGGAACGCAACACACCAGATCAACTTGCACAGAATACAAGCTATAGTACCGCCACGCCTAACCCGAGCTACGTAGGTCTTCCTGGGTTTTACCTAGAATTAGATGTCGAAGGCGCCGACCCGGCTACCGATCTCGATATTCGCAGATCTGATCCTTCGGCGTCAGGCCGTTTGTTGAGTACAACGACGGGGTTTACCGCGTTCGGTAGTGGGCCAGATTTAGGCTATGTAATTGAGGCCAATACGGAATACACCGTCGCTCTAACGGTCACGCGCACAGTGGCTGATACACTTGATATACGCGCCGATTTTAACGGTGGAACACATACTTCGTCTGACTTCGCTCCCGCGTCATTCAATTTTGGAATGCTAGCAATGAGTTCGTCGAGTGGAGCCTTCGGTTCCTCAAACTCGGCCGGCTTGGACCCGAACATCATTAACGACAATGGTGTTGATATTACTAGTTTCAGTGTTGAGTTTAACGCCGGTGATCCGGTAGACCCTGATAATCCTGATGGTAGCCCGAGTACGGGTGTATTTGCTGAAGTTGTGAATGACGTTTTTGCCATTGACGGAACAGACCCTGTTAACAATGATGCTTCATACTTTGCCTCTAGCACCTCTGGCGCTATCGAGTTAAATGCCGATACTGTCGGCTTAGTTAGCGGCTCATCAAGCCGTCAAATTCACAGTCTATTTGAAACTCAAACCTTGGCCGCCGCGGGTGATTTTCTGCAAGCGACGATCACCTTCACAACGCCAGCAACCGTAGCCGTTGGAAATGAAGATATTCGAATCGGTCTTTTTGATCATTTAGAGCGCACATCGGCGACCGAGCTTGGCCAAAATACAAGCTATAGCAGCTCCGCCCCGAACCCATTGTATGAAGGGCTTCCGGGTTTTTATTTAGAGCTAGATGTCGAAAGCGCTGATCCGGCTACCGATTTAGATATTCGCCGGGCTGACCCGAGTGTCACCGGCCGATCAATATCTACCTCATCAGGCTTCTCGAGTATTGGTAATGGACCCGATGTTGGCTATGTATTTCAAGCTGATACCCAATATACCGTCGTCCTTACGCTAACACGCACGGCATCAAGCACTCTCGAAATCAAAGCTGAGTTCGCTGACGCGACCTTTACCGCGACTGACTTACTTCCAGCGTCGTTTAACATTGGTATGCTGGCTATTAACTCATCGTCGGGTGCTTTTGGTACATCAAACGTTGCGGG
>JALZVW010000034.1 GCA_023301745.1 Arenicella sp.
AAAGGCAGTTATATGATTATGCTTAACGCCAAAAAGCTAAAAACGTATTACAAAAAGTTTGAGCAAAAGAAATTCGGTGGGTTTCAATGGACGCCGCTAATTTCTAAACTGGGTGCTCAAGGCGGCGTTACGAGTGACACGATATTCCCTGATACCAAACTGTTTCATTCAGGCATTGAGGGGCGATCGGGAAGTGGAGCACAGCCGGAGCAGTCATTTAGTTGGAGCTACGCTGACAACATGAAAAAATATTTCGAGCAGCACAACGACTTCTAGAGCGGCATTTTTTCTTTATCGTACTATTCGTTAGTAAAAAATAGCCACGTTCTGACGGGCCGTGATAATCAAGTCACCGGCCTTGTTCCAAACTTGCATGTCCTGGCTAGAATAACCATTACGCGCGTGTTCGGCGGCGGAGCGCATCAGCCACCAGCCATCTTCGGTGCTGATGTCTTCTTGAAGAAAATTCATCATCCACGTCATCGAACTGATCGGTGCAAATTCTTTGAACATTGGTAATACCGCCGGTGGCGGCATGTCGGCAATGCCAATTAATGCGGCTAAATCGTTGGCGTTTTGGTCTTTGTGTCGAACCCAAATGAAATGTTCGTGGTCGTCAGATCCGCTGACGGGGTGACCGCCTTGTGCTAGCCGGCAGTCATAATTTTTCGCAAAGGGTGGCCCCATACCTGAATCAAAAAAGTCAGCCGATGCTTCGACCGACGGTACCTTTGGCGGTGATGTGAAGTTGTCGTTCAGACGCGATTCTCGGTCCTGACCAAAGCAGAACACCGCATGCGTTGCCAAGCCTTTCTCACCCATTATTTCAGCGCTTATGTAAGTTACCGAGCGGCCTTGGCGCATCACCTTGGTAGTCACGCTAACGTCTCCGCCGGCGGGGCCAATAAAGTTGATTTGCGCTGACCTGAGCGGCGGCAAGTCTAGACAATGGTTGTTGACCGCTTGGTAGCAAAGCGCGGCAGACATGCCGCCATAAGTAGTGCGGCCTTGCATCCAGTTTTCGGCAATATGAACTGTGCTTTGGTGTTCTTCTACACGCTTAAGGCTGCCAAGTAGCTCAGAGAAGCTGGGTTTAGATGAGTGAGTGTTCATCGATATCGCTAGACCAGTTTTGCGAGCAGCATTTCGTTCGCCATTTGCGGGTTAGCTTTGCCGCGCGACTGTTTCATTACCTGGCCCACCAAGAAACCAATAACTTTTTCGTTACCGTCTTTGAATTGTTGAACTTGCTCAGGGCAGGCGGCTATCACGTCGTCCACAACGGCTTCAATAGCGCCAGTGTCGGTGATCTGTTTTAAGCCTTTAGCTTCAATGATTGAGTCGACATCGCCTTCTTGATCCCATAATGCGGCGAATACTTTCTTGGCGGTATTACCCGATAAGGTTTTGTCAGCAATACGATCAAGCAATAAGGCAAACTGGCTTGTATCAATTGGCGAGTCGCTGATTTCTAATTCAGACTTATTCAGGTTGGCGAATAGTTCTCCACTCATCCAGTTAGCCACAATTTTACTTTCTGCTTTGGTCGATTTAGATACGGTCTCGAAAAAATCAGCCGTTTGGCGGTCGGCCGTTAATGTTTCAGCGTCGTCTAAGGATAATCCGAATTCATTTTGAAACCGTTCTTTCTTAGCGGTCGGCAGTTCCGGCAGTGTGGCACGCACCTCATCTAGAAAGCTGTCTTCCAATATCATTGGCGGTAGGTCTGGATCGGGAAAATAACGATAATCGTGCGCTTCTTCTTTGGAGCGCATGGACCGAGTTTCGTGCTTGTCAGAATCGTATAAGCGGGTCTCTTGGGTAATTGAACCGCCTTCTTCAAGAATATCGATTTGACGTTCAATTTCGTATTCCATTGCGCGTTCCACAAAGCGAAAGGAGTTGATGTTTTTCAGCTCGGTGCGAGTGCCCAGTGCTTCTTGCCCGCGTGGGCGAATTGACACGTTGGCATCACAGCGAAACGAGCCTTCTTGCATATTGCCGTCGCAAATTTCGATATAGCGAACTAGGCTGTGAAGTTTGCGTAGGTAGGTTACCGCTTCAGCCGGTGAGCGCATGTCTGGTTCTGAGACGATTTCTAATAGCGGTGTGCCAGCTCGATTCAAATCGATACCAGTTTGACCATGAAAGTCTTCGTGTAATGACTTACCGGCGTCTTCTTCTAAATGCGCCCGTGTGATACCAATGGTTTTGGGGCCTTCGGGTGTTTCTATATCCATCTCACCAAAGCCGACAATGGGTAATTCCATTTGCGATATTTGGTAGCCTTTGGGTAAGTCAGGGTAGAAATAATTTTTTCGCGCAAAGACATTGCGTTGATTGATATGCGCGCCAATCGCAAGGCCAAATTTAACTGCCAAGCGTGCGGCTTCTAAATTCATTACTGGTAAGACACCAGGCAACGCAATATCTACCGCACTTGCTTGAGTGTTTGCTTCGGCGCCATAGGCAATCGAGCTGCCAGAGAAAATTTTCGATTTTGTTTGTAACTGAGCATGAACTTCTAAGCCAATGACAACTTCCCAGCGTTTATCCCAGGTAAACATTATTGCGACCCTCCTATTGCGGTGGGCGCGACACGAGTATGCCAATCGGTGGTTTGCTGAAATTTATGGGCAATGTTGAGCATTTTGGCTTCTTGTAAATACGGGGTGATTAGGTGTAAACCGGTTGGCAAACCATTCGATGTAAAGCCTGCTGGGATCGAGCCTGCGGGCAGACCTGCTAAGTTTGCGGGAATGGTATAAATGTCATTTAAGTACATTGAAACTGGGTCATCGCTGCGGCTGCCAGCTTCAAATGCAGGGCTCGGCGTTGTCGGGCCCATGATCACGTCACACTCGGTAAACGCACAGGTGAAGTCATTCGAAATCAGGCGACGTAGCTTTTGGGCTTGTGAGTAATAGGCGTCGTAATAGCCTGACGAAAGTGCGTAGGCGCCAATCATGATGCGACGCTTCACTTCGTCGCCAAAGCCTTCTGAGCGTGTTTTGGTGTACATGTCGTCCAGGTCTGAATACTCTTCAGCGCGGAAACCATAACGCACGCCGTCAAAGCGAGATAGGTTAGACGAGGCTTCAGCGGGCGCAATCACATAATAACTGGGCAGCGCCAAATGTGAATTTGGTAATGAGACTTCTTTAATTGTCGCGCCTAAGGATTCGAACTGCTTAACGGCGGTTTCAATTATTGTGGCCATTTCTGAGTCTAAACCTTCGCCAAAAAATTCTTTTGGCAAGCCGATTCTCAGGCCTTCTAATGAATCGTTGAGTGACGCTGTGAAATCTTCAGCCGGCACATTCAGCGAGGTGGAGTCTTTAGCATCAAACCCGACCATGGTGTTGAGCAGCAAGGCGGCGTCTTCAGCGGTATGCGTCATCGGCCCCGCTTGATCGAGTGATGACGCAAAGGCAATCATGCCGTAGCGTGAGCATCGGCCGTAGCTTGGCTTGATGCCGGTAAGGTTGCAGAACGCGGCGGGTTGGCGAATTGAACCGCCAGTGTCAGTGCCGGTTGCGGCTGGTGCGAGCAAGGCCGAAACCGCCGCAGCAGAACCACCCGAACTACCGCCCGGAACTAAATTTTTATTCTCGTAACCCTTCGCTGTTGAACGCCATGGGTTGTTAACACCACCGAAGTAAGAAGTCTCGTTAGAGGAGCCCATCGCGAATTCATCCATATTGGTCTTGCCCATGCTGATCACGCCCTGTGATTGCATGTTGCCGACCACGGTCGCGGTATAGGGTGCAACAAAATTTTCAAGAATTTTAGAGCCACAAGTGGTTTGTGTGCCATCAATACAAAAGATGTCTTTTTGTGCAACCGGCACGCCAAGTAAGGGGCTACTATCGCCATTGGCCCGTTTTTCATCCGCTGACTTGGCCTGGGTAAGCGCAAGCTCTTCATTAACGCTGATAAAGGCGTTGTGGTCCGAATGCTTAATTCTGTTTAGGTAGTCTTGTGTGATTTCCACACTGGAGCGTTTACCGCTGTCTAGATCGGCCGCTAAGGTAGCCAAGGTTGTGATAGTCAAAACTGAATCCTAGTGTGAATTGATTTGCTCTATTTTTAGCCGCTTAGTTAGTCGGCTTAAGAAAAGTGCGTATCAATTCGTTATTAAATTATGAGAAAAATTAAAACTGAGCAAGGCTCAATCAATCACCTTGGGAACCAAATATAATCCGCGCTCGGTACTTGGCGCAATGGCTTGAAATCTGTCGCGTTGGTCGCTCTCAGATACCTCGTCAGCACGCAGTCTCATGGTGGCATCAAATGGGTGAGTCATCGGTTCGATGCCGCTTGTGTCGACAGCCTCCATTTGCGCGACTAAATCGAGAATATTCTCGAGTGATGCTCGTGTTTTATCGACGTCTGATTGGTCGATTTTGATACGAGCGAGGCGCGCAATTGTTTGCACAGTTTCGTTATCTAAAGCCATTTTGATAGGTAGCAATTTTGCTAATTATTAGGTGAGTAAGTAAGGCGTTTTAAGTTTTCTTGATACAGATATTATGTGCTGAGTTGTCTCGTCTATTTAACGACTGTCTATAAAATTAGAGCCCTAATTCGAAATTAGTTTGAGTGACTTAAAGCAATAAAACTGAAAACGTAAGATAAACCACGAAATTACCACAGATAGCCCCGTTGTTGAATAGCGCAAAGGCTCGATTCGCTGTACAATAATTGATAAACCCGAAGAATGATAATTCTTAGCACTCCACACACGAATAAATAAATGTTACGTAGTATTTTAGGCTTGTTTTCTAACGACTTGGCGATTGACCTCGGTACCGCCAACACTCTTATCTATGTTAAAGAGAAAGGCATCATTTTGAATGAGCCTTCGGTAGTCGCTATTCGCTATGCGCCGGGTGGTGGTCTGAATAATAAAAGTATTCTGGCGGTCGGCTCTGAAGCTAAGAAAATGCTCGGCAGAACGCCCGGGTCTATTAAAGCTATTCGGCCAATGAAGGACGGCGTAATCGCCGACTTCAACGTAACCGAAAAAATGCTTAAGTACTTTATCAAAAAAGTACAAGAGAATCGTTTTCTTCAAGGCAGCCCGCGAATCATTATTTGTGTGCCTTGTGGCTCAACGCAGGTCGAACGTCGTGCTATTCGTGAATCAGCCTACGGCGCGGGTGCTCGCGAAGTGTATCTAATTGAAGAGCCAATGGCGGTTGCGATTGGTGCTAACTTGCCGGTCGCAGAGCCAACCGGCTCAATGGTATTAGACATCGGCGGTGGTACTACCGAAGTCGGTGTTATGTCGCTGGGCGGTATGGTTTATAGCACGTCGCTGCGTGTTGCTGGTGATACGTTTGATGAAGCAATCATCAATCATGTTCGGCGTAACCATGGCTTGCTGATAGGTGAAGCCAGTGCGGAGCGGGTTAAGAAAGCCATTGCGACCGCGTGGGACAAGTCTGAAGAACGTGAGATGGAAGTAAAAGGCCGCGATATTGCCGAGGGCCTGTCACGTGCTGTGACCTTAAGCAGCAAAGAAATTTATTCTGCAATTAGTGATCCGCTTGAGTCTATTGTGCAAACGATTAAGCAGGCTCTTGAGCAAACCCCACCCGAATTGAGTGCTGATATTGGTGACAAAGGGATGGTGATTGCCGGTGGTGGTGCGTTAATGCGCGATATGGACCGCCGTTTGATGGAAGATACTGGTTTGCCTGTTGTGATTGCTGATGACCCTCTTACGTGTGTGGCCCGCGGTTGTGGCCGTGCGCTTGAAGAAATGGATAATCTCGGCGACGTGTTCGCTCACGAATAGACTTCAAATTATGGTTTATCTATTAAGAGTATCGTAATTAAGAGTATCGTAATGCTTTTAAATTCGCCCTTCAATAATTCGTAGTTTTAGACAGTTCAGGTCAATTAATTCGTGGCAAGCCCGTTTCGCAAAAACACCGGTTGGTCGCAATACGCAGCGGTTTTTGTGATCTGCGTGGCGATGATGTTAGTGGATTCCAGAACGTCTTGGCTAGATGCTCCGCGTAATGTGCTATCGGTTGTGTTGTCGCCGATTCAAGGCCTAGCATCGGTGCCTTCGAGCATTGGTCGCTATTTCACCTCAACGCTAACGGCTGAACCTGATTTGCAAATTGCTTACGATAATCTTCGTAATGAGTACTTTAAGCTCAAGTCAGAGTCGCTGCTATTGAGGACTCTACAAGAAGAAAATGAAGATTTACGCGCATTATTAGCCGCGTCTAAACGATTAAAAGAAAAAATCACGCTTGCCGAGCTAATGGACGTGAATCTCGATCGAGATAACCACCGAGTATCGGTTGGGCGTGGCATCCGAGACGGAGTTTATGTTGGGCAAGCCGTGATCGATGACCAAGGCGTGATTGGCCAAGTGACCGAAGTTATGCCTTTGAGTAGTATTATTGTGTTGATTACCGATCCGGGTCATGCCTTGCCGGTTCAAATCGAACGCAATGGCTTACGCACCGTCGTGCATGGTACCGGTAGTGTTTCTTTGTTGCGGGTTCCGTTTCTAAATAAAAATTCTGACATTGTTGCTGGAGATGTATTGATCAGTTCTGGCATGGGCGGGCGTTTTCCTAATGGCTACCCAGTCGCGATAGTGACCGGCGTTAGGGTTATTGAAGATGAAGCTTTTATTCGTGTGACCGCCGAACCAATCGCTAAGCTTGATCGCTCGAACCATGTGCTGTTGCTGTCGCGTGAAGCTCAGACGCAAGGCGAGAAGCGTATTGAAGCCTTGATATCGGAGGGTCGTGATAATGACTCCGAGTAATGAGACGTCATCGTTGCGCTTAGCGGTCGGTGTCTTCATATCAGCCTTTGTCGCATTAGTCCTTACGGTGGTGCAGCTACCGAGTTGGATTTTTTACTTTTGGCCAGACTGGATTGCCATTGTGGTGGCCTACTGGGCGCTAGTTTCGCCAAATCGAGTAGGGCCTTTTGTTGGCTTTATCATTGGTACCTTATTAGAAGTGTTGTTTGTGCGAAAATTTGGAGTGCTTGGTTTTGGCTTAGCAACCCTAGCGTTTATTGTTAACGGCACAAGTCAGCAGCTAAGGGCGCTGTCTATATGGCAACAGATGGTTTCGATCGGTGTGTTTGTCGGTATTTTTAAGCTTTTGACAGGTTGGCTCTCAGGTCTGGTTGCTGGGTTTACAATTACTCCCGAGTATTGGTACTCCTTGTTGGGCAGTGTGCTAATTTGGCCGTTTGCCTATATTTTACTAGAAGAATTGCGCCGTGCAGTGCGCATTAGATAACGTAGTTTATGGCCGCCGACCAAATTGAATTAAAAGACTATTTACGTGAAACTAATTTAATTCACAGTCGTCTTATCGCGCTCGTTGTTTTGCTGGGTGTGTTGGCATTTATTTTGGTAGCGCGTGTCTGGTACCTACAAATTTATAACAACGAACGTTTTGAGGTGTTATCTAAAGATAACCGAGTTCGACTTGTTCCTGTGCCACCTGTTCGTGGGCAAATCTTTGATCGTAATGGTAAGGTTTTAGCTGAGAATATTCCGG
This sequence comes from Arenicella sp., assembly GCA_023301745.1. Lineage (GTDB taxonomy): Bacteria > Pseudomonadota > Gammaproteobacteria > Arenicellales > Arenicellaceae > Arenicella. The sequence goes on from JALZVW010000034.1 coordinate 7,548, forward strand.
TTTTTACACTAGAAATATTACCTCAAGATGTTAAAAACATGGATGGCCTGCTTGACGAGCTAACCAAAATAATTGAAGTCTCGCCAGCTGATGTGCGCAAATTTAAAGCGCAAGTGCGCTCACATCGTAGCTTTGAACCTCAGGTGCTTAAAGTTAACTTGAGTGAGCAAGAGCTGGCACGTTTTTCTGTAAATCGGCACCGTTTTCGTGGTGCTAATGTTCAAGCTAAATTGCAACGCAGCTACCCCTACGGCGGGGAAATGGCGCATGTGCTTGGGTATGTCGGGCGTATTAATCAACGCGATAAAGACAGTATTGATCAGCAAGCTTATAAAGGAACCGATTATATCGGTAAGCGCGGTATCGAAGCTAAATATGAAGACCATTTACTGGGCAAGGTTGGCGTCGAGCAAGTCGAGACCAATGCTCACGGTGAACGTATTCGAGAACTCGATCGTAACGACCCTGTTTCGGGCGACGATATTTATCTCAATATTGATGTTGAATTACAGATAAAAGCACGTGAATACTTAGGCGATCGGCGTGGATCAGTAGTCGCCATCGAACCGGCGACGGGAGAAGTGTTAGCGTTTGTTAGCAATCCAGTTTATGACCCGAATAAGTTTGTTAACGGCATTGATCACCGTTCTTATAACGCATTGCGAAACGATGTGAATAGGCCGTTGTTGAACCGCACGATCAGTGGTCGTTATGCGCCTGGGTCGACCATAAAAGGCTTGGTGTCGATGGCTGGCTTGGAGAACGGCTGGAGTTCCAGTAAAAGTATTACCTGCCCTGGGTATTATACGCTCAAAGGCAGTAGTCATCGTTATCGTTGTTGGCGCCGAGGAGGCCATGGACCAACTGAGATGATTGAATCGTTGATGTTTTCTTGCGACGTCTATTATTACCAGCTTGCCAATACACTGGGCATTGATAAGTTGTCGGCATTCTTGAAAGATTTTGGTTTAGGCTCGATCACCGGCATAGACCTCGACGGTGAACCCTCGGGCCTAGTGCCTTCGAGGTCTTGGAAGAGGCAGCGCAGAGGTGTCTCATGGTACCCAGGCGATACCTTGAATACGGGTATTGGCCAAGGTGATGTTTTGGTAACGCCGCTACAATTAGGCGTTATGACCGCGACCTTAGCAAATCGAGGAAGAAGAATCGAACCGAGGCTTGTTGGTCGTATGACGCACAGCGCCAATGGCGAGAATCAAAACGCTGAAACCGAGCTTAGAGGCGCCGAACTTGGCACCGTGACCGCAAGCAAAGATAACTTTAAGACTATTATTGATGCGATGACCGCCGTGGTCGCTCACCCTAGAGGCACAGCGCACCGCTCGGCTGGTTTGAATGCCGAATATACAATGGCTGGAAAAACCGGCACAGCGCAGGTAGTGGCGATTGCACAAGGGGCTAAATACGATGCCAGTAAGTTGAGCGATTTTCAGAAAGACCACGCTTTGTTTATTTCTTTTGCTCCGGTTGAAGAACCGAAAATAGCGATAGCGGTAATCATTGAAAATGGCGGAAGTGGCAGTAGTGCTGCAGCACCCGTTGCGCGAAAAGTAGCCGATTTTTACCTGCTTGGCAAAGATGCGAACGCGCCTGAGCCGGTCGAGCCCAAACAACCTTCTAGCTCGGAGTCACTTTAATGTTCCGTATCAAGGTAGACGTGCCGCTGCTTTTTGGTTTGCTATTGCTCTGTGTGTCCAGCTTATTCATTCTATGGAGCGCAGGGGGTGAGAACCCTCGTTTGATCATTAAACAATCAATAAGCATGGGCGTTGCTCTTTTTGGAATGATTGCGCTGGCTCAAATTCGGCCAGACACCTTGTTTCGTTGGACTCCTTATCTATACGCAGGTGGGTTAATTACGCTGGCCTTGGTGTTAGTCGTTGGCGATGTGGGTAAAGGCGCACAGCGATGGCTCGACCTTGGGGTCGTGCGATTTCAACCTTCTGAAGCTATGAAGTTAGCGGTACCAATGATGGTGGCTTGGGTTGTGACGCGCAAAACACTTCCACCGAATATTAAGAATCTAGCCTATGCCGCGATCGTCTTATTGTTGCCATCGGCGTTGATCCTTGTGCAACCTGATTTAGGAACGGCGATTCTAATCTTGATGTCGGGCCTTCTGATTATCTTTTTAGCCGGCTTTGCGTGGCGAAGTATCTTGGTGCTTTGTGGTCTGGTTATGGTCGCCATACCGATTGCCTACCAGTTTTTACAGCCTTATCAACAGCGGCGTATCGAAACTCTCATTGACCCATGGTCTGACCCACTAGGCTCTGGCTATCAAATCATTCAATCGATGATCGCAATTGGCAGCGGCGGGGCGCAAGGTAAAGGTTGGACCAA
>JALZVW010000035.1 GCA_023301745.1 Arenicella sp.
AACCGTGGAAAACGCTCGGTAGTTTGGGATATGAAATCAGAGCTTGGCAAGGAAGCAACGCGCCGGCTTATTCAGAGCAGTGATGTGTTTATTCATAATATAAGACCCGATGCATTAGAGCGCTTAGGGCTTACCTTTGACGACGTTAAAGCGATCAAAAAAGATATTGTCTATGTGCATTGCTTGGGCTTTGGGTCAGACGGCGAGTATTCTGGGCGACCAGCCTATGATGATCTGATACAAGGTTTTTCAGGGATTACCAGCCTGCTACCGCGGGTCGACAAAGATCGTGATCCTAGCTTTTTTCCAATGGCGATCGCCGATAAGGTCGCTGGGCTTCATGCCGTTCATGCGACCCTTGCGGCGCTATTACGGCGTGATCAAACTGGTGAAGCGGTTCATGTAGAAGTGCCGATGTTTGAGTGTGTGACCAACTTTGTGCTTGAAGATCACTTTGAAGATGCCACCTTTGATCCACCCACGGGTGAGATTGGTTATGAGCGTCAACTAGACCCAACTCGAAACCCGATAAAGACCAAAGACGGCTGGATTATTATTGCGCCTTATACCGATGGCCGGTGGGTTCTGACCTTTGAACTACTCGGAGCTGCTCACGAACTCGACGACGAGCGCATTGCTAACCCTAAGGTGCGCCGAGCTAATCGACAATATATGCAAGAGCGCTTAGAAACCTATATTGATTCAAATAACACGGCCTACTGGATGGACCTATTTAGTCAAAATGATATACCTGTTGCGCCGGTCAGTGAGCTCGAAGACTTACAAGATGACCCGCATCTACGGGCCTCAAATTTCTTCCAAAAGCGTGAACACCCAAGTGAAGGGAACTACTGGGAGATGCAACCACCTATACGTTTCAAAGGTATTCCCGAGAAAGAGATCACCCCCGCGCGGCATGTTGGCGAAGACACCGCAGAGGTATTGAAAGAGCTCGGCCTCGAAGCACCGACATAAAGACACTAAAATAGACGCATCTTAATTTGATGCATTTCAATATAGTTCGCTTAACCTGAGCGTGCTCAGTGTGTATGCCACGCCAGGGCAGAGCATAATAAGCTGTGCAAGAAAATGACTGTTAGAACGAGGACCTAAGAAATATGCCTGCAACCACAATTTTGTCTGATATCAAAATCACTGATATGACGACGGCCATGTTTGGCCCCTATTGCACACAGACTCTAGCCGACATGGGCGCCGATGTTATTAAGGTAGAACCCCCATTCGGCGATATGATGCGTTACGGTGGCAAGCCGGCCAAGACCAAAGGCATGGGCCCCATGCACATGACTATTAATCGAGGCAAACGCTCAGTCGCCTTGGATCAGAAAACCGAGCTGGGCAAAGAAGCAACGCGTCGATTGATCGAAACCAGTGACATTTTCATACACAACGTTCGCGACAGTGGCATTAAGCGATTGAACCTTACTTTTGATGAGGTCCAGGAAATTAAAAAAGACATTGTCTATGTTCACTGCACAGGCTTTAGTTCCCAAGGGCCATACGCAGGCCGTCCGGCATTCGATGACATTATTCAAAGCTTGTCAGGTATGACAAGCCTCATTCCTCGTCTAGAGGGCGACGAGCAGCCGCGCTGTTTGCCAACCATGATCGTTGACAAAGTAGCCGCACTACACGCTGTTTATGCGGTGCTTGCCGCGCTTAGAGAACGTGATAAAACCGGCGAAGCGGTTTTTGTTGAAGTGCCCATGTTTGAGTGCGCAACGCACTTTTTGTTAGAAGATCATTTTGATGGCGCAGTCTTTGAGCCGCCGGTTGATGACTTTGGTTTTAAACGGTCTTTTGACCGAACGTTACAGCCAATGAAAACACAAGATGGCTGGATCATGATCGCACCCTATTCAGACAGTCGGTGGGTTAAGGCCTTCGAGGTGCTCGGCGCCAGTCACGAACTTGAAGACGAGCAGCTTAATGATAAGAAAAAGCGATTCTTTAACGCGCCTTATATGCACCAACGAATTCAGCCCTATTTTGCGACCAATACAACCGAACACTGGGTTGAGGCATTTAGCGAAGCACAGATTCCCGCTTCGCGAGCTAACACTCTAGACGATTTGCAAGATGACCCGCACTTAAAAGCAACCAACTTTTTTCAAAAGCGTGAACATTTAACCGAAGGTGATTACTGGGAGATACAACCCCCGGTCCGTTTTCATAACTTCCCTGAAAAAGAAATAAGCCCCGCACCCCATATCGGTGAGCATACTGAATCGGTGCTAGAAGAACTCGGGATAGAAGTAGCGCCTAACCTCAAATAGACTGCACCTAAGCGAGAGCCAATCATGAAAGTTGCAAGTTCACTAAGCAGCACAAATAGCAGCACAAATAGCACCGGCCAAAGCTTTGGTAGCTTTGGATATCGTACCTATGTATTGATATCACTAACCGCCGTTTACATGATTAACTTTCTTGATCGCATACTCATCAGCGTTATTGGCCGGCCGATCATTGAAGAGTTCAGTTTAAGCAATTTTCAATTTGGGCTGCTTACCGGGTTTGGTTTTGCCTTGTTTTATACCGCGCTTGGGATACCGATTGCACGACTATCAGACCGCTATAGCCGAGTTCGTATCATTGGCGTTTGTGCCATTTTATGGTCGATCGCCACCGTTCTCTGCGGATATACCGTTGGCTTTGCATCACTATTGTTGGCGCGCCTTGCGGTAGGTATTGGCGAAGCGGGTTGCACGGCGCCGTCTAATTCATTGATTAGCGATTATTATCAACCCGCCGCGCGCTCGTCGGCACTAGGTATCTTCGCTGGCGGGATCATGCTGGGCAGCGTCTTAGCGCAGCTCACTGGTGGTTACGTTTTGCAGTTATTTAGTTGGCGTGATGCGTTTATCTATGTCGGCACGCCTGGCATCATTTTAGGCTTACTAATCCTGTTTACCGTCAAGGAACCACCCCGAGGTTATTCTGACCCAGCCGGCACACCCGCTACTGCACAACCGAGTTTAAAAGAAGCGTTTGCTGAGGTTCTTGCTAAAAAAGTTTTTTGGGTCGTTGCGGTCGCCGGATCATTCTCTATGTTAGCCGGCTATAGTTTGTTGAGTTTTCAGCCGCTGTTTATTCAATATACGTACGGCTTGGGTGCCGGTGAAACGGCAATTAAATACATGGCCGCTCTTGGTGTGGCTGGCGCAATAGGCACTTGGCTCGGCGGTTTTCTCACACAATATTTACTAAAACGAACACCGTTAGCGCCCGTTATCGTGCCCGCAATCGGAGGCCTCTCGTGTGTTCCATTGCTGATCATTGGTCTAACAAGCAATAACATCAGTACAATGTTTTGGACCTTTTTAGTTGCCGGAGCTTTTCAGACATTCTTTCTTGGGCCATTGTTTAGCGTCACTCAATCGGTGGTAAGCTTACGAGTAAGGGCAACCTCGATAGGCATTTTATTATTTATAACCAACATTATTGGTTATGGAATGGGGCCTCCTTTTATCGGTTTTATGGCCGATGTTTTCACAAGTGCACATTTAGAAGCTGCGCTAGCACCTGAAAGTCTCAATGCTAACTGTAGCTTTATCGCCGCTGATATTAGCGAATCATTGCGTGCCACTTGTCTACAAGCGAAGACCTATGGCATGAAGATTGCGTGCCTTATTGCCTCTCTATTTTTTGCCTTATCGGCGGTACTATTCGTGTTTTCAGGAAGATTTTTGAAGCGAGACCTCCTGCAATCTTAAGTAAGGCGGTCAGCGGTGTGTTTTAATCGTGTGACACTAAATAGCTTTATGATTTAGCGCTCTGAATACTGATTTTCTGAACGTTTCCAGATCTGAAAACAACTTGATAATGCTTATATAAGGTATTTAGTAACCTCAAATACACGGCTTATTTGTGTCTTTCTTCTGTTGAATTAACCCGAATTTGTTAAAAACACGGTACCCAATGAAAGCCTATTCCTTAATACTTTTATTTTTTGTTTTTCACTCTTCTGACAATTTGGCTTCAGTGACTAGCGAATTATCAGCTGCTGATATTGAGGAAGTCGTTATTACTGAGCGTCGCCCTGGGCCACCTCTTTGGCAAGTTCATAATGGCGAGAATAAATTATGGGTTTTGGCGGTCGTAACACCCATGCCAAAAACGTTCCAATGGGATGAATCGAGTGTTGAGTACATCATCTCTGATTCGCAAGAATATTTCCCTGTTCCAGATAAGTCTCTACGCATAGGCTTAATCAACCCCATACGTGCAGTAGGGCTTGTTCGCAAGTTCGGCAAAATAAAGAAAAACCCAGACGGTAAAACGCTTGGGGATATTCTACCGGCCGATACGTATGACAAGTTTACGAAAACAGCGTCAAACTATGGCCTTAATCAAAAAAAGCTAGAAAAGCTTACTCCGTTTTTTGCTGCGCTGGCGTTATACGATGAGGCTAAAAAGAAGAATGGTTTGATTCAAGAGCAACGAATTTCTCGGGCAGTGAAAAAAATAGCGAAACGCAATAAGGTGAAAATCTCGCCGCTGAAAATCAGAGAAAAAGCCGATACAAAGCAGCTTATCGCTGATCTTGAAAACATGCCTCAATCTGTTCATCTAAGCTGTATGGAAGAGACCTTGGATATCTTAGGTGATCATATAAGCTACCTTACCCAGCGCTCACAGTTATGGGCCAATGGCGATCCAGATGCGTTAGTCCGCGAAAGCCTGCCTCGAACGGGCAATGTTTGCGTTAAGCGATTAATGGAAAACAAACAAATCAAGCGAATCGAGCAGGAATCACGAGAACTATGGTTAGAATCGGTCGAAACAGCACTCAGCAATAACCGTTCGAGCTTTGCGGTGCTAAAACTTTCTGATGTTATCGAACCTGACGGGCTCTTGGCGGCTTTAGAATCTCGTGGTTATAAAATTATTGGGCCATTGAGAAAATAAGACAAACCCTAAAAATTTATGTCTATCACAAATAACGACTTAAATTTCTGCGGCCGAATAGCTAGCCTGCTTAATTGCCGCCTTAGCATCAAGTTCAGCCGCTTTGAAGGCGCCGCCTATTAACTCTACAGAGGTGCTCGTATCTTTAAGCGCGTCATATAAGCTGCGCTCTGACTCTTGGCCCGCACAAATGATCACAGTGTCGGCAGGGATGATGGCGGTTTTTCCTTCGCGTTGAATATGTAAGCCTTCGTCATCTATTTTTAAATACTCGACCGAATTAAGCATGTTGACGCCACGCCGGCTTAAGGCCAAGCGGTGCGTCCACCCCGTTGTGCGGCCAAGGCCTCGGCCAACAGGTGTGTCTTTGCGTTGCAGTAGCCAGATCTCACGATCACTTTTTGCTACAACAGGTTCTACCCCTGTAACGCCGCCACGAGGGTGATTGTCGAAATCAATTCCCCACTCACGGGCAAACACATTCGCATCGACCGCACCAGACGGGCCTGAATGGCTGATCAATTCGCACACGTCGAAACCGATGCCGCCAGCGCCTATTACCGCAACCTTATTACCAACCGGCTTATTGCCTTTGATTACGTCGGTATAAAGCACCGCTTTCTCATGATCGATGCCGTCGATTGCTGGTTTGCGCGGCGCGATCCCGGTTGCAACGACGACGTGGTCGAACTGATCTGGACCGAGTTCGTCTGCACTTACAATACGGCCAAGCTTAAGGTCAACATTGTGAACCTCAATCATCTTGCCGTAGTAGCGCAATGTTTCGTAAAACTCTTCTTTGCCTGGAATTTTTTTGGCCAGATTAAACTGCCCGCCGATCTCGTCGGCCGCATCAAACAAGCTTACTCGATGACCTCGCTCAGCGGCGATGGTGGCGTAAGCGAGGCCAGCAGGGCCAGCGCCAATAACCGCGATACGCTTTTGATTTTTTGTTGGTAGAAAATTTAGTTCGGTTTCATGGCAAGCGCGAGGGTTAACTAGGCAAGACGAGGTAATGCCATTAAAAGTATGATCAAGGCAGGCCTGGTTGCAGGCGATGCAAGTGTTGATTTCGTCTTCACGCTCGTCGCGAGCCTTCAACATAAAGTCACTGTCTGCAAGCAATGGGCGGGCCATTGATACCAGGTCGGCATCACCGCGGGTGAGCACTTGCTCGGCCACGTCAGGCATATTAATGCGATTTGAGGTGATCAGTGGAATAGTCAACTCTTTGCGTAAGCGGCCAGTTACCGAGGTAAACGCGGCTCGTGGCACCATGGTCGCAATCGTTGGTACTGCACTTTCATGCCAGGTAAAGTGAGTGGAGATAATGGTCGCGCCAGCGGCTTCGATGCGTTTTCCCAGAGTAACAACTTCGTCCCAGCTCATACCGCCATGAAGCATATCCATTGCCGCAATACGAAAGATAACGATGAAATTGTTACCAACCGCCTCACGCGTGCGTCTGATGATTTCGATAGCAAAACGCATTCGATTTTCGTAACTGCCGCCGTATTCGTCGTCACGTTGATTGGTTTTTTCGACTAAAAAAGTAGACACCAAATAGCCCGCCGAACCGATGATTTCGACGCCATCATAACCAGCTTTTTGTGCCAATACGGCACACTTTACGTGGTCATTAATCTGCTTTTCAATCCCTTGTGCATCTAGTTCATTGGGAATCTGTTTTGAAATACGTGATTTAATCGCCGACGGCGCTACGGCATTCTTGGTTCTGGCTAATGGCCCAGAATGAAGAATTTGCAAACATATTTTTACATCAGGCGCCGTCGCATGCACTCTGCCGGTGACAATTTTATGTTGTTCAACTTCGGCTTGGCTTGAAAGCTTGGCGTGGCCATCACTGCCGCCTTCATCGTTAGGGGCTATGCCGCCGGTAATTATCATGCCGATGCCGCCAGCTGCACGTTCAGAAAAATAGGCCGCCATGCGCTCGAAGCCGTTTTCGGTCTCTTCTAAACCGGTGTGCATCGAGCCCATGATTGAGCGATTACGAATCGTTGTAAACCCAAGGTCTAGGGGGGCGAAAAGCTTTGGATATTTCATTTTTTAACCACTAATCTACAAGCAAAATATTATTCTTTCAGGCCATCGCCTCAGTGTTTTACTCATCTCAAGATGAGTCTCGACTCTATACTAATGGTCTATTCGCGGCCGCCGCCGCACACAATTGTCTGGCCAGTGACGTAATTACTGTCGTCGGTGCAAAACATAAACACAGCACCAGCGGCTTCTTCTGGTGTTCCCGCGCGGCCCATTGGGATAACCGCCATTGAGGCTTCGAGATTCTTTACCGGGATGCCCACTTTAATTGAGCGATCGCCGATTTTGACATCTGGTTTTTCGCCTTCAACACCTTGTGTTAAACGTGTTGAAATCATGCCATAGGCAACGCAGTTAACATTAACTTTATAGCGGCCCCATTCTTTTGCTAAGGTTTCGGTTATGCCGATCACCGCTTTTTTTGCCGCTGAATAGTTCACTTGCCCAGCATTACCACGGGTACCACTGACCGACGATATGTTAACTACTTTGCGGAACACTTCGCGACCTTCTGCCGCTTCTTTTTTGCCTTGTTCGCGAAAATACTCAGACGCCGCCCGGAGAATTCGAAAGGGTGTCATGGTATGTACTTCTATCATCGCCATAAACTGCTCATCGCTCATTTTCTGAATCACGCTGTCCCAAGTATAGCCGGCGTTGTTAACGATGATGTCGAGTCTACCGAACTCGCTGATAGCGGTTTGTACGAAGCGCTCACCGAAATCGACAGCGGTAACGTCGCCGACACAAGCAACAGCTCGGCCGCCGGCCTTTTTAATCTCGGCGATGGTGTCGTTGGCCGCCGTTTCGTCAATGTCATTAACAACGATAGCAGCGCCTTCGCTGGCGAGTTTTAGTGCAATAGCGCGGCCAATGCCTTGACCTGACCCTGAAATGATTGCGACTTGTTCGTTGAGCTTAGCCATTTCTATGTTTCTCCAATAATTTGATTAAATTTGTACGTTTACTTAAGGGGTGGAACCACAATGGTGGCGCTGCCCGTGAGTGTTTTGGCGCCAGTTTGAGTTCGTGTTTCAATGTCCAAGGTCAAGCGCTGTTCGCCATTTTCAGATGTTTTGTCCGAAATGGTCGCTGAAGCGGTCACCTCATCGAGGACCTGGGTAATGGCCGAAAAGCGAACTGAAAATGTTTTAATATTTTCTTGCGCTGTCCAATTTGTCAGCATGCGACCTAAGATAGCCATCGACAACATGCCGTGCGCGAATACATCGTCATAGCCAGCGGCTTGCGCAAAGTCTCGATCGACATGAATCGGGTTATGATCACCGGAGCCACCGCAATAGAGCGCTAGTGTGTGTCTTGATATGGCACCGAATTGCAGTGGTGGAAGTTGGTCGCCAATGCTCAGTGATGAAAAATCCAGAGCATGAAGTTCTAATGCATTCGAATCAATAGAAACCATTACGCTACCTCTTGTCGCATGACAACTGTGCCGGTGAGGCTTTGCACCAACTCGCCTTGGCGATGAATGCTTGTACGCATCACCAAAAATTCCAGCGCGCCGCCTTTCTTTTCATACATATCAACCACTTCGGTAAGCAGTGTTAGCCGGTCGCCTGCGTAAATCGGCTGATAGGATTCGATTTTTTCTTCGGCATGTAATAGGCCTTTATAATCAATTCCAAGTGAGTCGTAGCTCAGGTCTTTCGACGGCGCCAGCAGCTTCAAGCAATTACCGAAAGTGGGCGGGGCTAAGATATCTGGGTGGCCTGCGGCTTTGGCGGCGGCTTCATCAAAATAAATTGGGTTTGTCTCAAAAATCGCTTTAGCAAACAACTTTAACTGCCCATGTTCGACGACGATTTCTCGTTCTTCGGACTTACGGCCTATATTTTCTGGATTCAACATTGATTGCTCTCTACTCGAGTCTATTTACCCATTTTCACACACGGTGGTTTTTACAAACGGCGTTTTTAGAAGCGCTTTGACAGCACCATTGATCATTGCAAGGTAAGTTAACATAGATGATGGAAATTCACTATAAGAAATAATTATTCAATATGGTGAATAGCTATTTCTTATAGTGCTATCTTCGTTCAATAACGACTATCTATTTGTACGGCTGAATTTAAGTTAGACCGCGCACTAGGTCTATGTTTAGGTCTAACATGGTGAACAAAGAAAACTCAGTCAAACAACGGCGGTTATTTGACTGAGTAATTGCTGGCCTGAGCTGGTATTAATGAGCCAAGCAAAACGCCAGCTCAAAACCAGTAGCGCTGACTACATCGCCAGCACTGATCGTTGATGCGACAGTTCCTGAAAACCGAATTTTCCATGATAAGCGCCAATACCACTGCCGTTTACTCCACCAAAAGGCAACCCCGGTACAGCAACATGCAATAGACAGTTGTTGACCGTAACGCCGCCAGATGAGGTCTTCGCTAGTACACTCTCGACAAAGTCATCGTCAGTAGTAAACACATACAAAGCTAATGGTTTGGATTGCTGCTGAATACTTGTAATTGCTTCATCGGCATCTTTATAGGTAAAAATATTGAGTATCGGGCCAAATGTTTCTTCGCCCATAATTATTGCGTTGGCGGGTACATCGGTCATGATTGTTGGGTGAATCGACAGTAAGTCACTATCTGTATCACCGCCACAAACAATATTGGCCCCTTTTTCGCGAGCATCGTCGATGTAATTTTTGACGCGTTGAAAATTACGCTCATCAATCATCTTGCCGTTAGCGTCTGGGTTAAGCGCTCCGTCTTTATAAAACAATGCTTGGAAGGTTCCTTGTGCGGCGGCGATGAAATCTTGCGCCATTTCTTCTGGCACCCAAATATTTTCTGGGCAAAGGCATACCTGGCCGTTGTTCAGGTTGCGAAACGCCGCAATCTTGCCTGCGGCATCGGCTAAATCGGCTGTTCGGTCAATAATAACCGGATTTTTTCCACCCAATTCAAGTGTCACAGAGGTTAAGTTCTTAGCCGCTGCGCCCATCACTATTTTACCAACAGCGGGGCTGCCGGTAAAAAAGATATGATCCATTGGCAGCTCTAATAACTCGTTTGCTAGGTCAACACCACCCTCGAACACGGCGACGTCTTTTTCATCAAAGACATCATTAATGATTTCAGCGGCTAATTTACTTATATTCGGCGCCAACTCGTTTGGCTTAACCATCGCACAGTTGCCCGCGGCTATAATCGATGCCAATGGTTGAAAAAGTAATGCGAAAGGGTAATTCCAAGGGCTAAATAGCAACACAATGCCACGTGCTTCCGGCATGATTCGCGCCTTGCTACCAATAAATGGTGTTGGGTCGGCTTCGACCGGCTCCATCCACTGAGCTAAATCAGCGAATGCATGATCAATTTCTCCGTAGATCGATGTGACTTCACCTCGCGCGCCTTCTTCGTCACGACGCAAGTCAAGATGCATTGCTTTGACAACATCATCTTCGCGGGCCTGAATTGCGTCTTTCATTTTTTGCAGTTTTGCGAGCCGTTGTTCGGCGGTCGACGCTTTATTTACCCATTTGTGTTGGGACTGTGTTTTGAAGACAGATTGGACTCTTTCAGATACTTTATTCATTTTCTTTCTCACAAAGATGGATGTTTAGTGATGCCGGTCTTGAGCGTGGCTCAGGGCCGCCATCACCTGCAGTGTTCATGTGGTCTATCTAGACCATAGCGCTAAATTACGCTTCTTTAAACTTGAAAATCCCTAATTTGCGGGTGTTTCAGGGTGGATCGACTTTCGGGCCAATAACTAGGCCTAACCACGTCGATCAAAAAAAATCAGAATTTCTGACTAAAGAAATTATATTCGCAGATCGGGTAGGGCATGTGTACTAGCTATCCTGCTAGTTTAGTCGAGAATTCTAGGCCGTTGAATATAGACTGCTTCAAGGCTGATTGACTATCGAGTTTAGCCAAATTTTCTTACAGCCTAATAATTCAAATTACCAACCTTTGAGCACTATATTTCTGCTATAAACTATATCTCTGCTATAACTAGACTACTAAGGTCTTTATAAGCGCTCAGCGAGAAATCTAACAATGTTTGTGTTTGGTAAGCAATACGGTGGCGGTATTTGTCAAGTTTATGAAAATGATTTTCATAAAAATGTTGCTTACTTACTCATTCTTGGGAAAGCTGAGGATATCACCGTTATTGACAGCCTTGGAATCTATCATACTGGGCGAGTCGTTCTCGTTAAGCCAATGGTAGAACATCAGGTCGTCATGAGCCCCAGTTTGGCTTGTCATTTCTTTTTGGCACCGCAATCGGCGTTCGCTAAACGTCTTGATCAATCTGCCAGTGAAGATGAAATACTAATACTGCGGTCCGAGGATTTACCATTTCATAGCGACATGGCAAATAACGAAATTTTCGCTATTTTGGATGATGTCATGGTCGAGTCAAATGCCAAGCTTGATCCTCGTTTAGCGCAAGTGCTTGACTATCTAAATGAGGCTCCTCTTAATTCGAGTGTCGCGGATCTTGCCGCGCGATGTAATTTATCACCGTCTAGGCTACGAGCGCTCGCCAAGGAGCAAATTGGTGTTTCCCTATCTACCTTGTTTTTATGGCGTAAATTAGTCAAAGCGATGGAGGTTCTCACATTGGGTTCTAGCTTATCTGAGGCCGCTCAGGCGGGCGGTTTTTCCGATCAAGCGCACTTCACTCGAACAATGCGAAAGATGTTTGGTATTACTCCAAGTAATAGCACATATGCCTTGAACTATTAGAAGTGATAGGTTGCTGTAGTCGATTCGTTCAATATCTTTTGTTGCTCTGGAATTATTTTTAAGTGGTTAGCTAGGATAAATGTCTGGCTTATACGGTTTTCAATTCGCTTTGTCTTGGCATGCGAGTTTTTAAACCACTTTAAATAACAAAAACTTTTATAAAAGTTTATGAAGGAGAGAGTAAATGAGTATCGATACCGTATCGTATAAGAATTCAAAGCGTTTGATTTCCCGAGCAGTCGCCGCGTCCCTGCTTAGTGGCGTGCTTTATAGCCCCGTTATCTTTGCGCAGCAATCCTTAGTTCTCGAAGAGCTAATTGTCACCGCCCGGAAACGAGAAGAATCAATACAAGATGTGCCGATTGCGATCACCGCGTTAGACGCCGCTTCAATAGATCGAGCTTTTGTTTCCGAAGTTGATGAAATTGACAAGCTTGTGCCTAATGTTGAATTTTCTGATATCTCGTTTGCTGGTGCGGCCCTAGGCGCGACTATCCGTGGCGTTGGCTTTGCAGGTATTGAAAAATCATCTGAACCAGCGGTTGGTTTTTCGATTGATGGGGTCTTCCTGGCAACCAACGGAGGCGCTGCAATTGATGTGTTTGATCTCGAGAAAATCGAAGTCCTGCGTGGTCCACAAGGCACACTATTTGGTCGAAATACAGTGGGCGGAGTTATTAATGTCGTACGCACAAGGCCAACGATTGAATCCGGTTTAAAACTGGGTACACGTATTTCGAATAATGGCGGACTTGACCTTAACCTTGTTGCTAATACAGGCCAAATCGGTGATGTATTGTCAACCAAACTTTATGCGTTTAGCAAAGAAGATGAAACGTTTGCCGTAAATACGGCCACCGGTTCGCCGGAAGATCAAGCCGATAACATCTCTTATGGTGCGGCTTTTCTATATGAGCCAAATGATAGATTTCAAGCACTTGTCTCAATTGATGCATTCGAAGACGAGTCGCAGGGCACGCCGCTTTTTAATTTGACCCAGCCAGGTGAGCTTTTTTGTGATTTGCCGAATCTATTAACGAGCTTTGGAGTCTTTGCGCCAAGTTCTTTGGATGCCGGTTGTGCCTCAAGATCGCTTGCTGTTGGAGAGGCCTCAGATTTTTCATTGTTTACTCGTGAATCGCCGTTTCTATCGACCGTAGAAGGATCGTCTTTAACGGCCAATATCGAATATAAGATCTCTGATAACCTAACGTTTACATCGATTACGGGTTACCGTGAAAGCGATGAGCAATTACTTAACGAAACACTTGGCGCGCCAAATATTCAGATTAACGCGGGGCCTGGTTTCGTCATAAGTGCTCCAATTTTGGCGACCAATCGTTTAACTGAGTCTGAGCAGTTTAGCCAAGAACTGAGGCTTTCAGGCAACATAAACGAAAGACTGACGTTTGTCTCTGGCGTTATTTTTAGTCAGTCAGAATTTGAAGTCGGCCCTGGCGTGTTTCCAAGTGAGGGTTTTAGTCCTGGTCTTGGGCTCGGCCAGTCTTTGGGGGCTATTGATCAGAACTCATTTTACGCACAGGAAACCACGTCATTTGCTATCTTCGCTGACGGCACTTACGACCTGAATGAAAAACTATCATTGTCTGCTGGGCTTCGTTTTTCCTACGAAGAGAAAGACGCTTTTAGGTCATTTGCGCTTTCTCCGGTACCAGGCGTTGCGGGTACCTCTATCGCTTTGAGCGAGGACTATAGTAACCCGACAGGACGTGTGATTTTACAGTATGAGTTAGGTGATGATGCCAGTATCTACGGTGGCTATTCTCGCGGTTTCCGAAGTGGCGGTTTTGATGCTGCAAGCCAGACAATTAATGATCTTGGCCCGTATGACGAAGAGTTTGTTGATAGCTTTGAGCTAGGTGTTCGCGCTGAATTTTTTGGGAATAGGTTGCGTGTTAACCCCACCGTTTTCTATACCGATTACACGGATAGGCAAGAAGAAATCACCACTGCGGTTCCCGGTGGCGGTCCTGGCGCGATACAAACGATTATCGAAAATGCATCTGAGGCCGAAATATTTGGCTTAGAACTTGAAGTGCTTGCTCAAGTCTCACCTAACTTGACAGTTCGAGGAGCTCTAGGGCTTTTGGATGCTGAATTCTCGTCATTTTTGGTGCCAGAAGACCCTTCAGACCCTACTAACACAAACCTTGTTGATGAAAGTGAGATCAGAAATCTTCGTTCAGGGCCTGATGCAACCGCTTCGCTTGGGGCTACGTATTTTCGCTCGATAGGTGCTAATGGGCAGTTGTCGTTTAATGCCGCCTATTACTGGCAAGATGATATTACTTCGGCTGCTTCTGTCGATGTGCTAGGTTTAGGGCGTGATGTGGTTGATGGCAATGAAGGTTTCGACTTTTCATTAACATACGAAACACTGCGCGATGAAGGCACAAACTTTACTGTAACGGCGTTTATCAATGATGCGTTTGACAGTGATGAAGGGCGCCTAGCCACCCAGATTGTGGTGCCGGGTATACTTACATTTGGTGCGACTCAAGCGACTACAATCTACGGCATAGAAGCGACAGTAGAATTCTAAGCTCCGTTTAAACGCCTAGCCGCTATGTTGGCTAGGTGTTTTCTTCCTAATTACTACTTAACTATAGCGTAAGCGGAAATCAGTCACCCTTGCGCTTATTTTATTCTGCGTTTTTTTTACCCAAGACGTAGAAATAGAGGCAACTAGATTTATGAATGACAATGCTCAAACACCATTTTGGATGGAAGGTAATTTCGCGCCTGTCACCGATGAAGTAACCGATACCGACCTTAAAGTAACCGGCAGCATACCGCCTGAACTCAATGGTCGATATTTCCGCAATGGCGCTAACCCCAAAGCCCACGCTAGCCCAGATTGGTTTCTAGGCGAGGGCATGATTCATGGTGTTGAAATCAAAAACGGTGTGGCTACTTGGTATCGTAATCGATATGTTCAAACGCCCTTGATTCAAGAACAAGAAATCACGCGTGAGCTTACCGGCTTGCCTGAGAACTCTTTCGCGAATACTCATGTTATTGGTCACGCGGGCAAATTTCTAGCTCTTCAAGAGTTGCATCCGCCATTTGAGCTCACAAAAGAGCTTGATACGGTGGGCCTCTATACCTTTGAAGGCAAGCTCGAACGCAATATGACGGCCCATCCAAAAATTTGTCCTATTACTGGCGAGATGATGTTCTTTGGTTATGGGTTGACGCCTCCATTCTTGACCTATCATCGAGTTTCTGCTGCTGGGGAGTTGGTTCAATCTGAAGTAATTGATATTAAAACGGCCATCATGGCGCATGATTTTATTATCACTCGAAACTACGTTATTTTTATGGACCTGCCAATGGTGTGGAACTTAGCTAAGCTTAATGAGCCTGGTGTTCCGGTTGTTTACGATGAGAGTCACGGCGCTCGTTTTGGAATTATGCCAAGGAACGGGTCGAACAAAGATGTAGAGTGGTTCGACGTGGATCCGTGCTATATCTTTCATACAATGAATGCCTATGAGCAAGGCGACGAGATCGTTATAAACGCGCCTCGCTTAGTGGGTTACACGTCTGTTGGAATGGACAGCCCACCAATACCGATGCTGCATGAGTGGAAATTAAATCTCAAAACAAAGGCTAAATCAGAGCGTCAATTGGATGACTTGAGTGTTGATTTCCCAACGGTGCCAAACTCACGGGTAGGCCTGAAACATCGCTATGGCTATATGGCTGAGTTTGATTCTGGAGGGTCGCCTACTATTTTGGGGTTCCATAAATATGATATGGAAACCGACTCCAAGACTTCTCACATGTTCAAAAATGGTAGAACCGGAGGCGAGCCTACCTTTATCGCTGCGCAAAACGCCACATCAGAAGACGACGGTTATTTGATGAGCTATGTTCATGACCCCGCCGATGATAAAAGTGAGCTTGTGATCTTCAATGCGTCTCAATTAGAACAAGAGCCCATCGCGCGCATACATTTGCCTGTGAGAGTACCTGCGGGCTTTCACGGTAGTTGGATTCCCGACGAGGCGTAAAAAACTGTCAGGATAAGCTTGCTAAGAACGCTTAATCGATCTGAACAGCAAAGACTTGGCAATCATGTTAAAAAAGAAGCTCCGGCAAATCAATGGCGGAGCTTCTTTTATAATTGCAGCAATAACAGAGCCTATTCAATGAGGCTTGTTGCTAAAGCTGTTAATTAGCGCAATCTAGAAAAAATTCCGTAGGAGTCATCATCTGGGTAGTGTTGACCTAGATGCCGAGGGTCTGGGTCGCGAGAAGGTGCCGGTGATGCATCGGCCATTCGGTTCCAATCGAACACACATTTTCTCAGCTTTATTTTCCATTCGCCGTCGTGTTTCTCCATCTCGTCTAAGTAGCGCCCAGCAACCATCAGCTCTTTCGAACCGTCAGGCGTTTGCATAATATGATAGGCCACGAAATAGCTTTCACAAGCGGCTTTCGAACCCGACACTTCTACATTCTGTGTGGCGATAAGATGCTGTGACGTATCAAATTTTTCCAATTCGCCCATCACCCAATCACAGAATTCGGCCGCACCTGCTTTAAAGAAACCATGGTCATCG
Source organism: Arenicella sp. (assembly GCA_023301745.1). Lineage (GTDB taxonomy): Bacteria > Pseudomonadota > Gammaproteobacteria > Arenicellales > Arenicellaceae > Arenicella. Next base: position 16,307 of record JALZVW010000035.1, read on the forward strand.
ACGCCTTCTGGGTGAAAGCAAGATTCGATCAATGACCTATCGCATCGATCTAGGCCTCGTGCGAAACGGTGAGGTATGGCTTTGATCTCTTCGCGATCAAGCATGGCAGTGAGTTTAGCATTCAGCTCGTTTGAATTAGATTCCGGCATTATTTGCTCTCTTAGATTAGTGGAACTACAGTTATAACCCAAACTAAGATACAGCTAACTCACAAAACTGCTAGCCTCTTAATCAAGGCTAATGTTTGGCGCCTTGTGCTGGTATTCGTGTCGACCTATGTCAATCTATAGCTGTGAGCATTAACGTTTTCAGCGCCGTTTTGCTTATTATTTTTCTCATGCTAAAGCTGTATAAATTGATAGCAGACAAGCCCTTATATTCGAGCTAAAGTTTGTACTAGAGTTTATCCGTACTGAAGATTTTGAAAACTATCTATGACCAATGAAAACCGATCACATGCCCTCGGCTTAGACGAAGCTGGCTTTCTCGATGAACGTAAGCTACCAGAGCCTGAACTAGGTGATGGGCCTATACTCGGCGAGCGTTATTACAGCCCCGAGTTTATGCAAAAAGAATGGGATCATCTATGGACTAAGGTGTGGTTGGTAGCGGGCATGGAAGAGCAAATTCCGGAGCCTGGTGATCGCATGACATTTGATATCGGCAAAGAGTCGATACTGTGTACCCGTGATAACGATGGAAAAGTCAGAGTCTTTTACAATGTTTGCGTGCACCGCGGAAATAAGCTTGTTCACGAGGAGAACAGCAGTGGCAAGCATATGGCATGCGCGTATCACGGTTGGCGTTACAAGGTTGACGGTGAATTAGCGTTTGTTCCCCAAAAAGAAGACTACGCACAAGGCGACCCATGTGGAAAACTGCGCCTAAAAGAACTGCGCTCTGAAGTGTGTGGCGGCTTTATTTGGTATTCGATGAATGACGACGTTATGCCTTTGGTCGATTATCTCGGGCCAGTGCATGCACAAATCCAGACTTATGATCTTAAGCGCATGAAGCGCACGCATTGGATCACCGTTGAAGGCGAATTTAATTGGAAAATCGTACAAGACAACTTTAACGAATCCTATCATCTGCCCTTTGTGCACCCGAGCACCAAGCACGTTATGGAGCAGAGTTATAAGCACTGCCAAATGGATATTTTTGAAGAAGGGCATGCACGCATGTTTATGCCGGGCAATCGGCCTACGCTTGGTTTGAAAGGCAATTACGACGAAACCTTAAAACAAATGCAACCCTATTTTGATTTTTGGGGGCTAGATGGCGAAGACTATCGGTCTGACCCTCACTCAATACGAGAGGCGATGCAAAAGGTTAAACGAGAAAAAGGCCCAGAAAAGGGATTGGATTTTTCAGGCCTGACTGATGACCAATTAACCGATCATTATCACTATACAATCTTTCCGAACTTTTCATTGAGCCTTAGGCCCGATGGCGCCTTTTTTCTGATGGCCACACCGCATCCAACCGACCCTGGTCGTTGTTTATTCGATACCTGGTACCTCAATTGGTTTCCAGATGGCACCAAAGAGTATTACTCGGCCGCGATGTTCCAAACAGTGAGCTGGGATACTCATGTGCCGCATATTACTGGCCTAGTTGGCGAAGTTGAATGCGGCAAAGTTATTGATGAAGATCTTTCAGTTTGGACAACTCAACAAAAGGGGTTGATGTCGAAAGGCTATACCGGTGGCTATCTAGCCGGTCAAGAGAATCGCGTGCGCTTCTTTCATGAAGAGTTGGATCGCTACATTGCAAAGGGTGAAGCCGAAGCTGAGCAGCAAGCTAAAACATAAGCCGTATTGAAACAGGCATAGCCTAGGTAAAAGTGAGCGTTTAGTTTTGGCAGCGCTCGATTGGTCGTTGCTTGTCCTTAAGAGACATTCAGAGATAGTGTCTGTCTCGAATGGCACTTCCGAATTCGACCTAGTTAGGCTTCTAATATGGCGATTGACGAGCCACTCGCATCTACTTGGCGAGGGTTTTCGATGACATGTCGAAGCTAATGTTCGCTAAATATTTGAACGCTACAAACAATATATTAAGGCCTTAAAAGCATGATAAATTTTGCCAGTTTGTTAGACAGTATTATTTCACTTCTGCCTTCTATAGCGATTTTCTCTCTCATGTTTTCTATGGGAATGGGCTTGGTTACTCAAGATTTCCTGTACGTTTTCCGTAAGCCCAAGGCAGCCGTTCTCGGGCTCATTGGCCAGATCGTTTTACTTCCCATCGTCGGGGCCCTAATTGCAATCGTGTTTCGACTTGACCCTCATATTGCCGTGGGTTTAATGATCATTGCGGCTTGCCCTGGTGGGGCGACATCAAATGCATTTAGTGTTTTGGTGAAGGGCGATATAGCGCTGTCAATTTCACTGACAGCTATGTCTAGCTTACTCGCGTTCATCACGCTGCCTATTATCGTCAACGCCTCCCTAGGTTTCTTCGAGTACGGCGACGGAACCATAAGGCTGTCATTCGTTGATACAGCGGTTCAATTGTTTTTGACAACAGCCTTGCCGGTCATGCTGGGCATGTTGTGCCGAGTCTTTGTACCCAAATTTACTAACTATGTTGGCAAGCCGCTCTTTTATTTTGGTTTCATGTGTCTCTTATATCCGATGATCTCATTTTTCAAAAACTTTTCCGGCATCATTGATCATTCAGATATTTTACAGTCGGCGAGCGCTATTGTTCTCAACGTCACAATGATGCTTATTGGCGCAGGTTTGGGTGCTCTGCTTGGGCTTAGTAAGCGTCAAAGCAAGACGCTAGCGGTTGAGGTAGGTATTCAAAACTTCGCACTTGTGATGGTGGTGATCATTGTATTTCTCAAAGACTTAACGCTGATTGCGCCTTCGATTTTCTATCTGCCGTCAATGTATATCGCCGCATTTGCACTGAGTTTCTTTTCTCGTAAATACATGAATGAAAAATAGGGTAAAGCAAGAAACTAATTGAACCAATTGTGAACAGGCTACATTTTTTGAGCGCTCGAGATGAGTATTTTGTGGCGACGTCCAAGTATTATCGAAGCCCTTAGCCTCAACCGCAGAAGCGGCTCCAATACCGACATTAGAGTCGTCGAATAAACAGAATATTGTACGACTACCTTCCCTTGAATTCTGGCTTGCGCCGTTCCCTAAATGCGCTAACTCCTTCGCGAAAATCTTGTGTGCGGCCAACGATTCTCTGATT
>JALZVW010000036.1 GCA_023301745.1 Arenicella sp.
TGCCTACAACCGTACTTCATCATAAGCACACCGGCGAAGTTATTGTTAGCGTATTGTTGTTGCAAGACCTAATTGCGATTGTGGTATTACTCGCTTTTCAAGCCATGTCGTCAGATCAAAGTACGATGATTGAATTAGCCAAACTGGTTGTGCTTTTGCCAGTGCTTATCGTTGTCGCTTGGGGGCTAAAGCATTTCGTGCTACTGAAGCTGTTCATGAAATTTGATCGTATTCAAGAATATGTCTTCTTGTTGGCCCTAGCCTGGTGTCTCGGTATTGCTCAGCTTGCGCACAGTATTGGTTTTTCATATGAGACAGGCGCTTTTATTGCCGGAATTACCATTGCAACCAGCCCAATTTCGCTGTTTATCTCTGAAAGTTTAAAACCGTTAAGAGATTTCTTTCTGGTGCTCTTTTTCTTCGCTTTAGGTGCCGGCTTGAATATATCGGCGCTCGATAAAATTTGGTTGCCAGCAATACTGCTTGGCGGCGCTATGTTAATTGTAAAGCCCATCGTGTTTCGCTTTGCGCTACACCGAGTTTCTGAGACCAATAAACTGGGCTGGGAAACTGGTTTTCGTTTAGGGCAAATGAGCGAATTTAGTTTGCTTATTGTTTTTGTTGCGGCTGAAAGTGCTCTTATAGACTTAAGCACTGTGTATTTTGTTCAGTTGGCTACCTTAGTAACGTTTATAGGCTCGAGCTATTCAATTGTATTGCGTTATCCAACTCCCGTGGCTGTATCTGATCGGTTGCGTCGAGACTAGTTATGGAAAACAAAGAATCAAAGCGGCAGCTCATTTTTGGCTGTGGCGATGTCGGGCGGCGTATTGCTAAAAACCTCATCGAGTCTGGTGTGGCCACATCTGCTATTAGCGCTTATGTCAATTCAAGGTTGAGTTTCGAGCAAGCCAATTCACTTGGCGTGCATTGCGATATTCTCGACTTAGACCGGCTGGAACTATCGCTTAGTGCCTGTGATGGGGCCGAACTTTATTATACGATAGCGCCCCAAAAGCAAGGCTTGTACGATTTAAGGTCGAGGGCTGTGATCGATCATTTCAACAATAATGAGATACACCCGAGCAAGCTTGTTCTTATTAGTACTACCGGTGTTTACGGGGACTGTGATGGCGAATGGGTGTCTGAGAAAAGCCCAACCAACCCGCAAACCGAGCGCGGCCAGCGGCGTTTAGATTCCGAAACTCAGTGGCTGGCCTGGGGGCGGTTGCAATCGGTCGATGTTGTGGTGCTTAGGGTGCCTGGTATTTACGCATTTAGTCGATTGCCGCGCGAGCGCCTAAAACGTAAAACACCGGTGGTTCGTGCCAGCGAATGCGGTTTTACTAACCGTATCCACGCGGACGACCTTGCTCGTATTTGTGTGGCGGCGATGCGACTTGCTGCGACTGGCGAGGTCTATAATGCGACTGATGGAGTGCCGGGAAAAATCTCTGAATATTTGCAGGCGGCCGCACGCGCACTCAATTTTGATCCGTTACCAGAAATCAGCCTCAAGCAGGCCCAAGAGCAATTATCGGTCGGCATGCTTTCGTATTTAAATGAATCTAGAAAAATCAGTAATCAGAAAATGCTTGACGATTTAAGCGTTAATTTGCTTTATACCGACTTCGAGGATGGGTTGGTAAAATAGAAAATGCCGCGTTATGACTAAGTCGTAACGCGGCACTTACTTGAATTGCGTTGACGTTCAAAAATTATTCATCTATGAACAATGAAAGTGCCCTTTATGTTCATAACAATTGCGGTTTCTATCGTAGTTCTGTGAGTACCCGTCAATAGGGCATACTGATCCACGGTAGCCATCGTTTCTGTAATTATTGTTATAGCTTCTGTCGTAGTTATTATTATAACTGCGGTCATAATTGTTGCTATAGCTTCGATCATAATTATTATAGCCACGGTTATAGTTGCTGCTGCGGCTATTTGAATAATAGTTGTTGTTATAACGTCTATTACTGTTGTTATAGCGTTTTTTGCTAGTTTGCTTACGATAACGCTTATTGGAGTGATGATCACCGTGAAAGCCGATGCTGATACCTGGCACACTTATATATACCTTATCACCTGCAATTGCAGAGGTCGGCGTGACAACAATTGCTGTCAATAGGCTGAAAGTTGCGAATAAATGTTTAGCGGAAAGTTTCATAGGGTTTCTCCTATTTGTTACGTTAAATGCACTTTAGCTTAAGACACCTTAACCCAAACTGAACCAAAATGAATCACGTAAAATCAATAGTAGTGCTTACCGGTGCTGGAATTTCGGCTGAATCGGGTATCAAAACATTTCGCGCTGATGACGGTTTGTGGGAAGACCACAGAGTTGAAGACGTTGCGACACCAGAGGCTTTTGAGCGTGATCCACGGTTAGTTCAGAAATTTTATAATCAGCGGCGTAAACCTTTGCTTAATGATGAAGTGGTTGCGAATGCGGCACATCGGGCACTTGCAAAGCTACAAAGAGAGTTTGATGGAGCGTTTTTGCTCGTCACCCAAAACATCGATAATTTGCATGAACAAGCAGGCTCACAGAGCGTTTTACACATGCATGGTGAAATCCTAAAAATGCGCTGTAAAGCGACTGGAGATATTTTCAGTTGTTACAACGATATCGACGTCAGCGATCTATGTGATTGCTGCGGTGAGGCAAATAATCTCCGGCCGCATATAGTTTGGTTTGGTGAAATGCCGTTGTATATGAATGAGATAGGTGACGCTATTTCTGGCTGTGACTTATTTATATCGATTGGAACCTCAGGAAATGTATATCCGGCCGCTGGTTTTGTGCAGATGGCGAAGCACGCCGGGGCGCAAACCTTGGAGATTAATTTAGATGAGTCGGCTGTGGCCGCTAATTTCGATCGAGGTATTTATGGTAAAGCCGGTGATGTATTGCCGGTCTGGGTTGATGGTTTTTTAGGGACTTAGGCTGGAATACTTTCTTGTTGTTTAGCGGCAATTAATATTCACTAAATTTAAAGTGGCATGTTTCCTGCTTGGGTTTGAAATAGATTTTCAATTCTCAATCCCTAATATGTTAAACGAATTACAAAAGCCGCGACAGCCGACGCGCCGCATCTTATTGGTAGATACCTGCCGTGCCGCTGGAGTCATGTCCGAGAAATTAGTTCTTATCGATGATTATCACGTTGAGGTTATCGCGAACCTTAGGGCGGTACCGGCTGTTGTGCAGGCGAGCGAGCCTGACTTGTTGGTCTTGATGGTTGACTCTTTGACCGAATTCGACCTCGAATCGTTAATCTTACTCAAAAATCAAAACCCGATTCCAGTAGTGGTGTTTGCTCAGCAAAATACCCTCAGCGCGGTTAAGTCAGTGGTGGAGGCCGGAGTAAGTACGTACATCGTTGATGACGTTTCTCACCGTCGCTTACCTGTGATTGTTGATCTGGCTATCGAGCGTTTTAATCAAACCCAGCGATTGAATGGCGAATTGGAGCAAACTAAAAGGAAGTTGTCTGAGCGTAAGCTGATCGAAAAGGCCAAGGGGATTGTAATGCGGCAAAGGAATTTAACTGAAGATCTCGCTTACCTAGAAATGCGCAAGTCAGCGATGAACCAGGGAAAACCAATGGCGGAACTCGCGACGCGTATTATTTCGACTTTTGATCAAATGTTAGATTGAATCAAAGAAGTGCATAAGTCAGTGCATCGCACAGATTTGGCGCAGGCTCAACGGCTCTTTGCACGAAACTGATGCCGAGGTGTGGCTTGAAAACCCGAAAAAATAGTTGGCACGCTTCGTGCTTATATAAATTGAGTAGGTTCCCAAGACAAAGTGACAACGGCGTTGTTTTGTCATCGTAAGCGCTGCTGGCTTTCTGAAATGAGAATGCATAGGCGGTGAAGCTGACCTTCCACTGATTAGCATTGTAGCTATTTCAGTTTTAGATCTGCGATGAAATTAATAACAAAAGAGGTTGGCTATGCGCCGAGCATTTAACACACACGGTAATAATAAGACTATTTTCAAAGCATTGTTGATTGGCTTAATCATAAGCATTGTCCCATTAAGCGCGTTTGCGGAGCTGGGTGAGCCTGAGAAAGATGAGCTTACTTTTGGTTTTATTAAGCTTACCGACATGGCGCCAATTGCGATCGCGTACGAAAACGGTTATTTCGAGGACGAAGGTTTGTACGTCACTATCGAGGCGCAGGCTAATTGGAAGGTATTGTTGGACGGCGTTATTGACGGCAACCTTGACGGTGCTCACATGCTCGCGGGCCAGCCTCTGGCGGCAACCATTGGCTTCGGTACTAAAGCGCATATCGTTACGCCGTTTTCGATGGATTTAAACGGCAATGGAATCACCGTTTCGAATGAAATTTGGGAAAAGATGAAGAAGCACGTGCCGATTGAAAACGGTAAACCAGTGCACCCGATTAAAGCCGACTATTTAAAGCCGGTTGTTGAAGAGTTGGCCGATCAAGGCAAGCCATTCAAAATGGGGATGGTCTTCCCAGTATCAACTCATAACTATGAATTGCGGTACTGGTTAGCGTCAGGTGGTATTCATCCTGGGTACTATGCGCCCCACAAAGGTGATACTACCGGGACCATCGATGCGCAAGCCTTGCTATCGGTTACTCCTCCTCCACAAATGCCAGCTACATTAGAAGCCGGAACCATTCATGGTTATTGTGTCGGCGAGCCTTGGAACCAACAGGCCGTTTTTAAAGGCATTGGTGTACCAGTAATAACAGATTATGAAATCTGGAAAAATAACCCCGAAAAAGTATTTGGTATGACTAAAGAGTTTACCGAAAAATACCCGAATACAACTGCGCGCGTTGTCAAAGCTTTGATTAGAGCGGCTAAGTGGTTAGATGACAACGATAATGCTAATCGGCCTGCCGCGGTGAAAATTTTGGCGCAGTCAAATTACGTTGGCGCCGACTACGATGTTATTGCCAACTCTATGACTGGAACCTTTGAATATGAGAAGGGAGACAAGCGAGATGTTCCCGATTTCAACGTGTTCTTTCGCTATAACGCTACCTACCCATATTACTCAGATGCGATTTGGTATCTCACTCAAATGCGTCGTTGGGGACAAATTTCAGAGCCTAAGTCAGACGATTGGTACAAGCAAGTCGCGGCCGATGTCTACAAGCCTGAAATCTATGCGATTGCGGCGAAGGAGTTAATTGCTCAAGGTCTCATCGGTGCCGATGAATTTCCAGACCTTGCAACCGAAACTGGATTTAAACCTGAGCAAACTGAATTTATTGATGGAATTAGTTATGACGGCAGCAAGCCGAATGCCTATTTAGAAAAATTCAAAATTGGCCTTAAACAAGATGTGCTGTAAGCGCACAAGACTTTAATCTAGAGAATCTATTGTGAACACTAATGTGCCCACCTCTGAACCATCGCTGACTCGTGTTGATCTGGTGTTAAAACGCACTCTTGAGTCTATTGCTTCGGTTGATATCAAGAACGTGATTTATCCTTTTCTTGGCATATTAGTGTTCTGCCTTTTGTGGAGCTTATCGGCTAGCCGTATTGATACATCTTTGGGGAAATTCCCAGGGCCGTCGCAAGTTTATTCTCAAGCCTTAGTGTTGGTTGATGAGCATAAGGCCGAGGCGGAAAAAGAGGAGGCGTTTTATCAACGCCAAGAGGTTAGAAACGCTAAGAAGCTGCAGAGTAATCCTGATGCAACGGTGAAAATTCGAAAATATACCGGTAAAGAAACTTTCTTAGATCAAATCTTAACAAGCTTGAAAACGGTTCTCTTCGGTTTTTTTGTTGCATCGTTCATCGCTATCCCAGTGGGTATCGCATGTGGTTTGAGCGATGGAATTTATAAAGCGATTAACCCATTGATTCAGATTTTTAAACCGGTATCGCCCTTAGCCTGGTTGCCGCTGATCACCATGGTGGTCAGCGCGACCTATGTCTCCGACGCGCCGCTTTTTGAAAAGTCATTCTTAGTGTCTGCACTAACCGTGTCTCTATGTTGCCTGTGGCCTACGTTGATCAATACCGCAGTTGGCGTTGCCAATGTCGATAAGGATTTATTGAATGTCAGTCGCGTGATTAGGTTGCCAGCCATCACGCACATTCGAAGAATAATTTTACCGGCTTCGGTGCCGATGATCTTTACTGGTTTGAGGTTGTCTTTAGCAACCGGCTGGATGGTGTTAATTGCGGCAGAAATGCTATCGCAAAACCCAGGTCTTGGTAAATTTGTATGGGATGAATTCCAGAATGGTTCTTCAAACTCCCTGGCTCGAATCATGGTTGCGGTGGTCGTCATTGGTTTGATCGGTTTCGCGCTTGATCGTCTTATTCTCATTGTTCAAAAGGCTGCGAGTTGGGACAAGCTTGCGGTACTTAGGTAACGGTAAACTAATATGTCATTAAAGAAAAAATTTCTAGAAATATCTCAAGTTGGCATTGAATTCCCAACTGTGAATGGAGCATTTTGCGCTCTTAAAGGTGTCGATTTCTCGATTGATGAAGGCGAGTTTGTTTCTATTATTGGGCATTCAGGCTGTGGCAAGTCGACCGTACTAAACATTGTTGCTGGTTTATACCAAGCGACCTATGGCGGTGTCATTCTCGATGGCAAAGAGGTCAATGAGCCGGGGCCGGACCGAGCTGTGGTATTCCAGAGCCATGCGCTGATGCCTTGGTTGAGTGTTTACCAAAATGTAGCGCTTGGCGTGGAACAGGTATTCAAAGGTTTGAAAAGCAAATCAGAGATGAAAGAGTGGGTCGAGCATAATTTACGCCTTGTAAAGATGGACCATGCGATGAACAAAAAGCCGCATGAGATATCCGGCGGTATGAAGCAACGCGTTGGAATCGCCAGGTGTCTTGCGATGCAGCCCAAAGTTATGTTGATGGATGAACCATTCGGTGCGCTAGACGCACTGACGCGAGCGAATTTGCAAGACTCTGTAATGGAGATCCAAAAAGAACTGAACACTACCGTCATTTTGATTACGCACGATGTTGATGAAGCGGTGTTGATGTCAGACAAAATTGTGATGATGTCGAACGGTCCCGCTGCAAAGGTCGGTGAGATCTTGAGCATTGAACTAGACCGCCCACGCGAGCGAGTAGCGCTTGCTAAAAGCGATCAATTTAATTACTACCGCCAGCAAGTGCTCTCATTCTTATATGAAAAAAAGGGTGTGGTAGATATTGAAGAAGAAAAACGTAAGCG
>JALZVW010000037.1 GCA_023301745.1 Arenicella sp.
TTGCGTCCTTGCTAACTCAATCTTGATCTTGTCTTAGGGCACTGCCGCATGAACGCGACAGTGCCTAAGTAATCCTGGATCGTTAGAAGACAATCAAAATCGCAGCGCCGCCGACCAAGCTCAGAACAATTGTGTACGGAATGGCCATAACCACCATCTTCATATACGACAATCGAATCAGCGGTGCTAATGCTGATGTTAGCAAAAATAGGAAGGCCGCCTGACCATTTGGCGTAGCGACACTTGGCAAGTTAGTGCCCGTGTTAATAGCGATTGCCATTACTTCAAAGTGTTCTTTAGTAATGGTGCCATTCTTAAGTGCGGCAGACATTTCATTGATGTATACCGTTGCAACAAACACATTATCACTAATCATCGACAGTACACCGTTCGCGATAAACATGACAATCGGTTGCGAGTCAGTCGGCATGCTTAATACAAACTCGGTCACTGGCGCAAAAAGGTGCTGTTCGTGGATTACCGATACAATCGCGAAAAACACCACAAGTAGCGCTGTGAAAGGCAGTGCTTCTTCGAAGGCATGACCGATTTTATGTTCTTCGGTGATGCCATTAAATGCGGTGAGTAATACAATAACCATTAGGCCAATCAACCCCACTTCAGCAACGTGTTGCTGTAGGCAAACAACTAAAATAAGGCCAATAACCGCTTGAACAACAAGCTGGGCTTTCTCTTTGCCATTACGTTTGTCTTCTTGCTCAGCATCAAATTCAGATAATACGGAGCGAACTCCTTCAGGGAGTTTACTGCCATAGCCAAAGATGCCTGTGATTTCAAGAAAGATGCATGTTAGCAAGCCCGCAGCAAGCACTGGCATGGTGACCGGTGCCATACGTAAGAAAAACTCAGTGAATTCCCAGCCGGCTTTCTCAGCGATTAATAAATTTTGAGGCTCACCGACAAGGGTACAGACGCCCCCCAATGCGGTGCCGACAGCGCCGTGCATTATCAAGCTGCGTAGAAACTTTCGAAAGTCGTCTAAATCTTGACGTTTGTATTCATGTACCCCGTCGTCGCCTGAGTGATCGTGATCCTCGGAGAATTTCTTACCCGAGGCTACTTTGTGATAAACGCCGTAAAACCCCACGCCAATACTGATTAGAACGGCGGTAACGGTAAGCGCATCTAAGAAAGCTGAGAGAAATGCACCGGCGAAGCTGAAGAGAAAAGAGAGCAAAATTTTGTTTTTAACATTGATCAGAATCTTGCTAAATGTGAATAGCAATAGCTCGCGCATAAAATGAATGCCGGCGACCATAAACACTAATAATAAGATCACTTTCAGTTGATGCTCAACTTCAATGTAAACCATGTTGGGTGAGGTCATTCCTATGGCGACTGCTTGAATTGCGAGTAAACCACCGGGCTGTAATGGATAGCATTTTAGCGCCATCGCTAGGGTGAAAATAAATTCCAGCACTAGTAGCCAACCAGCGACAAAATGAAAACCTGAAAACCACACTATTGGGTTGATAATCAAAAAAGCGATGATGACGTTCTTATACCAATCGGCTGAATTGCCTAGGAAGTTGTCACGAAACGAGTTAAAAGTCATGGATGACATGGAAACAGTACCCTCCGGGGTGCTAATCAATTTGGAAGCCCATAAAGTAAATAATATGGCTTCTTTCTAACAGGCTCAATAATACAACGAAAAAGTGGGTTTGCGGCAATCTTTAGACTATTGAGAATACAATTCAATGATCGAGAGTAGTTAGTCAAACATCTGTGATGTGTTGAGCTGCTTGTGTCAAAAAGTGACATCTAAAACAATTTTCTTAAAAAAATTAAATTAGTACTTGACCAAGTTCGAGTCTGAGCGTATCTTACGCGCTCCTTCGAGATCAGAGGGGCTATAGCTCAGCTGGGAGAGCGCTACACTGGCAGTGTAGAGGTCGACGGTTCGATCCCGTCTAGCTCCACCAGAAGCTATAGTTAGGCTGATCACAAGTGAAAGTGAAGGAAACGATTTGCTATCCGCGGATCATAGACGTCCCCATCGTCTAGAGGCCTAGGACACCGCCCTTTCACGGCGGTAACAGGGGTTCGAATCCCCTTGGGGACGCCATTTAAAAAAGCCTTAGCTATTTATAGTTAGGGCTTTTTTAATGGCCATTCACTTTTGCGTTCGACCGCTCGCATTTTGCTTATAATTGCTGTGTATTCAGTCATCACCTCGTCGTTAGCTTGGTTGCTGTTAGCTGGGTTGTTGCTAGCTGGGTTGTTGCTAGGTTGAGCTAAGCCGCTAGTTTTCGGTTCTGGATATCTATGACTGATGCTGTCGGGTAGCCAAAGCGAGGGTGGTGAGCCATGGGTTCTAGCTCAGCATGAAATTTAATTTCATTCTCAATGAAGGTGGTGCCTCTTTATTTGTCTTATAATAAATAAGGTTTTGGTGAGGCGGTTCTCTTGGGAGTTAATTTCCTCTATTTCTGGTATCGTCAAAAACTGAAGACTTGTGTTTAATACACTTAATTTTTTTGGCCGCGAACCGTTATTTTTAGGCATAAATTCATGGATTTACGTAATAGCAATATCGAACGCCTTCAGCAAGAAGGTAAAATTTTTGATGTGTTAGTCCTCGGCGGCGGCATCAATGGTGCTGTCTCGGCGGCTTCTTTGTCAGCAAAGGGCGCTAAAGTGGCCCTAATTGATAAAGGTGACTTTGCGGGTTTAACCAGCTCTAACTCCTCTAATTTAGCGTGGGGCGGTATTAAGTACCTTGAGTCGCATGAGTACTTTTTGGTAAACAATTTATGCAAAAGCCGCAACCATTTAATGCGCAGTTACCCTTCAACGGTTAAGGAAATACGATTTCTTACTACCATTGAGAAGGGTTTTCGGTTCCCGTCATGGTTTGTCTATATAGGGACTATTTTTTACTGGATGATTGGTCGCTTTTTTACCCAAGGGCCAGATTACATGACAGCTAAGTCGATTAAAGAGCGTGAGCCTGCAATTGATACATCTAATGCCGCTGGTGGTTTTGAGTATTCTGATGCGTATCTTTATGACAATGACGCTCGCTTCGTATTTAATTTTATTCGCTCAAGCATGAACTATGGTTGCGTAGCAGCAAACTATGTTGAATCGCAGGATGCCGTTCGCAAGGATGGACTATGGGAAGTTTCGGCGCGCGATAATATCAGCGGCAAGACGTTTACCATTAAGTCGAAGGCTTTGGTGAATGCCTGCGGGCCATACGTTGATCAGCACAATAAATTAGCCGAGCAAAAGACCGATCATCAACATTTGTTTTCAAAGGGTATTCATTTAATTGTTGACCGAATCACTCAAGTCGACAGAATTCTAGCGTTCTTTGCGAGCGATGGTCGTTTGTTTTTCGTGATTCCGATGGGTAATAAAACCTCCGTTGGTACAACGGATACTCAAGTCGCCGACCCTAAGGTTGAGGTAACTGAAGAAGATAGACAATTTGTGCTTGATAATATCAACGAGCTCCTAGATTTAGAAAAACCCATCACCCGTGACGACATTATCGCTGAGCGGTGTGGCGTTAGGCCGCTAGCTCAAAAGGGCGGCGATGGGGTTGCTGACTGGGTTAAGCTGTCACGAAAGCATGCTGTTGATACTAATTTGGACGATAAGCATTTGAGTATTTTTGGTGGCAAAACTACGGATTGTATTAACGTCGGCGACGAGATCGCGGGCCTGGTTCAGCAGATGGGTATTGAGTTGCCGTTTAAAGACTATATTTGGTACGGCGAAGACGACGATACTGTGCGAGATGAATTTTACCATCAAGCTAAGTTGATGGAATTGGATGCCTATACGGTCGAGGGCTCGAGTGAACCGCTTACTCAGCGATTATGGCGTCGCTATGGCGGTGTGGCGCTGGAGCTGCTCGAAGATATTCGTCAGAACCCTCGGCAGGCCGAGCGGTTAATGAAAGACGCTGAATACTTGCGTTGCGAGATTGAACATACTGCGCGCTATGAAATGGTTACTAAGCTCGATGACTTTCTGCGCCGGCGCTCTAAGATCACGCAGGTAGTTCGTAATGAGGACATTATTGATGCTCCCGGATTGATGGAAGCGTGCAAAATTTTCTTTGGCGATGAGGCCGAGTCTAAACGACAGGAATACATCGAGTCTTTGTCGAGCTGAATGCAATCAACAATCCACGCCCCTGAATTTGATAACCTTAAGGTTACAAACGAGGCTAGGCTTGAATGAACATCGATTCGATTAAACCCTGATATTCGGTTTCGTAGATAAAGAGATTGCCGGCCTCAGGGTCAGCGTGGCGAGTATCAAGGTCTTGCCACGCCGACGTTACCAACAATAGGTTTAAGTCCTTGCCGCCAAAGGCGACGCAGCTTGGTTGGCTAGCCGGAACATCAACAACAAGGTCTTGGTTTCCATCAGCCGAATAGCGCACCACCGTGTTACTGCCCCATTGAGCATTCCATAAAAATCCCTGGGCATCGACCGTCGAGCCGTCGGGGTAGCAACCTTTGTTTGTGGTCGTGAAGATTCTCGGCGCGCTGAAGCGGCCATGTTGGCAGTCATAGTCATATTGCTTGATTTGCCTAGTCGGGGTGTCAGTGTGATACATGGTCTTGCCGTCGGGGCTCCAGCATAGGCTATTTGGAATTGACAATCCGCCGATGGTCTTGGTAACGCTTAAATCATGATTCAAACAATATAAATAACCTTTTTCAGTAGCTTGTTCGCTGTCTTCAACCATGCTGCCAGCCCAAAGCCGGCCTTGGCGATCGGTTCCGCCATCGTTCAAACGTGTGCCGGGGTTATTTTTTTCAAGCGTTTCAATCCATTGGAGTTCGCCTGTAGCGGGGGTATAGAAGGCAAACCCAGACTCAAACGCCACGACGAGCTCGGTACTCCATTGATTGCGTCGATTCGCTCTAGGGGCAAAACAACATAGGCGCTCTGGCGTATCCCACTGTTCTAGTTCTTTGCTCTGCGGGTCGTAACGATAGAGCTTGCTTTGTTGAATGTCAGTCCACCAAACTTTGGACGCGCCATGATCCCAAATGACTCCTTCACCGAGCTCATTTTGGACCGTTATAGTATCGATTAAACGCATCGTTAAACCTTATCTCGCTGCGTTGATAGCGTCTACGATATCAACGCAACGTTGATGCACTTCTTGAGCGCTTCGGCCTACTTTATAGATGTCGCTGCCGATTCCAAAGCCGTCGACACCGGCATCTAACCATTCGGCGGCATTGTGTGCTCCAGCTCCGCCGACGGCGAGTATTTTCGCATCGCTGGGTAGTACCGCTTTCACCGCCTGAATGTGGCCTGCTCCAAAGCTTGATGCTGGAAACAGTTTTAGGTGTCGAGCGCCAGCACGATAGGCTGTAAATGCTTCACTTGGCGTCGCCCAGCCTGGCATCGGTATCATTCCGAGCTCCAGACACTTCTTGATCACGCTAGGCCGAGTATTTGGGGTGACGGCAATCTGTCCACCGGCTTTAGCCACACGTTTTGCATCGCCTTCTGAGAGCAATGTACCGCAGCCGATTATGCAGTCTTCGCCAAGCTCGATGCTTAAGCGCTTTATGCTTTCGAATGGTTCTGGTGAGTTCAGTGGAACTTCGATGATGCCGATTCCGGCGCGGTGAATTGCTCGCCCAACGTCAACCACTTCATCCGGCGTTACGCCTCGAATAATCGCGATAACGGGCATTTTTTTTAACCAGCTATCAAGTGTATTTTGCATCATTGGGCTTTCTCGTCTAAATGTTGAAATATGGCCTCGAAGCCTGAAATGGCGATGTCGGATGGCTTACACTGTTGGCTCGGCACGCCAAAAAAATCGAGTGCAAGAGCGTAATGTTGACTTAACTCTGGCTCGCCAATAATGGTGACGCTGTCCACATCACCAAAGAGCTTGTGTGCGCCCATAACATCGGCGCCGATGATTAGGCCCGATAAGTAGGACATTGCGTCGAGCTTGTCCATTTCACCTAGCACTTGTTTACTTCGTGCTGAGAATAAAGCGTGCAATAACTGAGCGTCGCCTAGACGACTAATTAACGTAACACCGTCATTGAACACCTTTTCGTTCAGGGTTGTTGCGCCTCGTTCGGTGACTAAGATGCTATTGCTGCTTAGCAGTGAGAATAACTCGCCAGTAAACGCGGTTAGAAAATTAGTAATAGCGCCGTTCTCAAGTAAGGCCCATTTATTGTGGGTGCCGGGCAGCGCGAAGAGGTTTCTTGGCTGTTCTTTTTCTTGTAATCGAAGCCACCCTAGCAATTGTAGTTCTTCACCACGCATCACATCGGCCACGCCCAGAGGGTTTTGGGTTTTTAAACCGGCGAGAATCGAAAAAGAAATGCCTCGAG
>JALZVW010000038.1 GCA_023301745.1 Arenicella sp.
GTTTTGTTCAAGTTGGCCCAATGCAATTGGCGGTTGGGGTGCTGGCTTACCCGCTTACATTTCTGTGTACCGATTTAATCTCCGAGCTTTATGGTCGTGCGCGCGCTAACTTTATGGTGACCGTGGGGCTAGTGCTCAATGTTTTCATTCTAGGCGTGATGTGGCTAGGTAATGCCTTGCCAGCGATTGACCCCAGTATTCAGCCCCCATGGCAAACACTGCCTCTTGCCAGCGAGGTCGGCTTGCCCGATGGTTCTTCGTTAAGCGGCTCGGTCGAATTGTTTGGCTTGATTTACGCTACCACCACGGGCGCTGTATTTGCCTCGATGGTGGCGTATGTCTTGGCCCAGTATGTAGACGTGTTCTTATTTCATTGGATCAAGAAAAAAACTAAGGGCAAGCACCTTTGGTTGCGTAATAACGGCAGCACTTTGGTTAGCCAGGCGGTGGATTCGGTCACCGTTATTAGCATTACCTTTGGCGCCGTCATTCTGGCTGGCGATATGTCGCTTGGCGTGGTGATGGGGCTAATGTTGAGTAATTATTTATTCAAAATGGCGTCGGCGATTGCCGATACGCCAATTATTTATATTTTAGTGCATAAACTTCGGCCTTTTCTTGAACTCGATAGCCCGCAAGACAGTGCAACACAAGGAGACAGGTCGTGAGTAAGGTTCTGGTAATTACAGGCGCAAGCAAAGGTATTGGCCTGGCTACGGCTAAACACTTTTTAAGTGAAGATTATCGAGTGATCAATCTATCTCGATCACCTTGTCCGCTTAAAGGCGTGGTCAATTTTTGCGTGGATTTATTAAGTCATACTTGGTGCGCGGAAAATTCAGTGGCGTTACTCACACAAATAGAGGGTGCCGAGCAGATAGTGTTGGTTCACAATGCGGCGATGATGACCAAAGAGACTGTGAATGATATCAGTGCAGACACTCTGCGTAAGGTTTTACAGTTAAACGTGGTAGCTCCAGCTGAGTTAAATAGTTTATTGATACCTCATATGAACGAAGGCTCTTCAATTGCTTATATAAGCTCAACGCTCGGCCGAAAAGCGGTGGCAAATACACATGCCTACGTTATTTCAAAACACGCGGTAATCGGTCAAATGAGAGCTACCTGCCAAGACCTCGCTGGCACAATGATTCATACAGCCGCCATTTGCCCAGGGTTCACTGAAACTGAAATGCTAAGTGAGCATTTAGGCGCAAACCCCGATGTCTATGACCAGATCACGGCAACCATTGCACATCGTCGATTAGCCCAGCCCTCTGAAATTGCCGAGACTATTTGGTTTGTTAGTCAAACCCCCGTTATTAATGGCACAGTTTTAGACGCCAACCTCGGCCAAATCGAAACCTAACACTATGCACAGTGTAAAGCTTGGGCCGACGCATCTAGAATCTATTTTCAAAGGTATTTGTCGCTGCACCGGTGAACGCCTATAATGCGATTTCACTTTACGATTCGACCGACTCTTGAAACAAACTCCTCTTACCCTTAAAGACGATCTAGACTCTGATGCCTTGGCGACCGCCAGCTTAGAGAACTTATATCGTATCTTTACCGTACCTGAAGCTCCGAACAGTACGCTGGGTGCCATTGATAAAGAAATTTCAGATAATCTGATGGGGTTTTTAGGCGACCGCATTGTCGCCAGAGAGCGCTCATTAACGGCCATTGAAGAAGATTTTTCAAACCCTGAGATCCCTGAAGTGCCGCAATTCGTGTCAGATTATACCGAGTTTGTGTTAGATAAATTGGTAGCGCATTCAGTGCATACCTCAGCGCCGGGCTTTATTGGCCACATGGCGACACCGCTGCCGTATTTCATGTTGCCTCTGTCGCGCATCATGGTGGCCTTGAACCAGAATTTGGTGAAGATTGAAACTTCTAAAGCCTTTACGCCTTTGGAACGTCAAGTTTTGGGGATGTTGCATGGCATGGTCTATGAACGTGATGATGCCTTTTATCAAGAGAATTTACATAATAGTCGCCGTGCACTGGGTACCTTTTGTTCTGGCGGCACCACGGCCAATATATCGGCTCTCTGGGTTGCACGTAATCAAATGTTTCGGCCATCGGGTGATTTTGCTGGCATTGCTAAAGAAGGCTTGGCTAGGTCACTCAAACACAAAGGCTATGATGATGTGGCCATTGTGGTGTCCGAGCGAGGCCATTACTCCTTAGGCAAAGCGGCTGATGTGTTAGGAATAGGCCGCGACAATGTGGTATCTGTCAAGACCGACGCAAACCATAAGGTAGATGTGCACCACATGCGCGCTACGTGCGCCGAGCTCACCGCCAACAATGTTGGCATTATCGCTATAGTGGGTATTGCCGGCGCAACTGAAACCGGCCAAGTTGATCCCTTGGATAAACTCGCCGAAATTGCGGCTGAGTTCGGCACACACTTTCATGTAGACGCCGCTTGGGGCGGGCCAACCTTGCTATCGAATACGCACAAACATGTCATGCAAGGCATTGAGTTGGCCGACTCGGTAACCATTGACGCGCATAAGCAACTCTATGTTCCTATGGGTGCGGGCATGGTAGTTTTCAAAGACCCAACCGCCATCAGTGCGGTTGAACATCATGCTGAGTACATTCTTCGAGCGGGTTCAAAAGACCTTGGTCAATACTCGATCGAAGGCAGTAGGCCTGGTATGGCGATGTTAGTACATGCCGCATTTCATATCATTGGTCGCAAGGGTTATGAAATTCTGATCGATTCAAATGTCGCAAAAGCTAAAACATTTGCTCGAATGATTGATGCAAAAGCCGATTTTGAGCTGATTACAGACCCAGAGTTGAATATTTTAAATTACCGTTATGTTCCGGCAGAGATTCAAGCTCGGTTAGAGGCTTCATCGCATGAACAACAAAAAGTTATTAACGAAATACTCGACCGAGTTAATAAACGTATGCAAAAACAGCAACGTGCGGCGGGTAAAACCTTTGTTTCAAGAACGCGCTTCTCTCAGCATAAATACGGTGGTGAAGCGGTGTCGGTGTTTCGAGTTGTCATGGCCAACCCTATGACCACCTTAGAAACTCTGGGGGCAATTTTAGAGGAACAATTAGAGCTCGCTAAACGTCAAGGCACCACCACGCTTATTCAAGAGATTAGTGACCTTCCAAGCTAGTTAGTGACCTTCCAAGCTAGTTACTTACTTTGCAAGGATATTGCGGGTGGCTAAAGCTGTCTTAACGGCAGTTCAGTTGTATTTTTGATCTCGGTGACTGAAATATGTGAGTGTACTTCTCCGATCATTGGTACTGACAGCAGACGACCCCGAACAAATTTTTCATAGTGGCGAATGTCCTTGACCACCACTTTTAGCATGTAATCCCAAGCACCGGTCATGGTGTAGCATTCAACCACTTCATCGAGTTGTTTTACCGCGTCTTCGAATATTTCCATATTTTTGCGTCCAGCTTGACTGAGGTTGATGGTCGTGAAGGCAACTAGCTCCATGCCCAAAGCTTCTTTATTGAGTATCGCTACTCTCTTTTCGATCACGCCTTCTTCTTCTAAACGATTGATTCTGCGCCAGGCGGGAGACTGGCTCATATTCAGCTGTTCGGCTACATCGCTAGAGCTTCTGTTGCTATCACTTTGCAGCAATTCTAAAATTTTAATGTCTTGGGAAGTCAGCTCAACAGTCATAAGTGATTTATTTATTCTTTTTTAGATGATAATGGGTCTAATTTAGACTAATTTTACGTTGAACGCGACTGTGTACGAATAAAAAGTGCGTGCTTCTACAGATATACTTTTCCCAAATTATAAAAGTATTGACCCTGAGGATGGAGCATGACCGTACGTGACCCTGCAAAAAAATTGCTGATCGCCGACGAGCCTAAACAAGACACTGAGCCGGCATTGAGAGAAGTGTCGCTTAACGACAAATACTCTCTTAAAACGGCCCGCGCCTATTTAACCGGCATTGATGCACTTGTTCGCCTGCCTATTTTGCAACATCAACGCGATCAAGAGCGGGGCCTAAATACGGCCGGGTTCGTGTCAGGGTATCGAGGCTCTCCTCTAGGCGGCGTGGATCAAGCCATGTGGAATGCTCAAGCTTATTTAGATAAACATCACATCCATTTTGTGCCGGGTGTGAATGAAGACCTTGCGGCAACCGCGGTGCGCGGTTCCCAAGAAGTCGGCTTAATGGAAGGTAGTCAATACGATGGCGTGTTTGGTATGTGGTACGGCAAAGGCCCGGGCCTAGATCGCAGTATTGATGCGTTCCGTCATGCGAATGCCGCCGGGACTGCACAGCACGGTGGCGTTTTAGCGGTTGTTGGCGATGATCATGGCTGCAAATCGTCTACCTATCCGTATCAGTCTGAACACTTGTTTATGAGTATGTCGATGCCAGTATTGGCGCCCGCCAATGTTCAAGAGGTTCTAGATCTGGGTATTTATGGCTGGGAGCTATCACGCTATTGCGGTTGTTGGGTCGGTTTAAAAGCAATTACTGAAAACATGGATTCGGCCATCTCAGCTGAGATTGACCCTGGTCGTGTCTCTATACGCTTGCCGAAAGACTTTGAGATGCCCGCCGATGGTCTTAACGTTCGTTGGCCAGATTCGCCATTAGAGCAAGAGAAGCGCTTAAATAAGTATAAAATTTATGCGGCTTTGGCATTTGCCAGAGAGAACGAACTGAATAAAATCGTTATCGATACCTCTTCGCCAAAGCTCGGCATCATCACATCAGGTAAAAGCTATCTTGACGTATTGCAAGCCTTTGACGACCTAGGTATTGACGAGCAGCTTGCAAGCGAAATCGGTATTCGTGTGTATAAAGTCGGTATGCCTTGGCCTTTAGAGCCTGTTAAAACGCATGAGTTCTCGACTGGTTTAGAAGAAATTTTAGTGGTCGAAGAAAAGCGTTCTGTCATGGAAGACCAGCTCACGGGGCAGCTTTATAACTGGCCTGTCGATGAGCGGCCAAGAGTTGTCGGCGAATACGACGAGAACGGCAAAGAATTATTAACCAATTTGTCGGAGCTAACCCCAGCAATGATCGCTCGTGTGATTGCCAAACGACTTGAACGGTTTTATTCGAGTGCGGTGATGGATGAACGGGTTGACTTCATTAATGAGAAAGAACGACGCCTAGCGCAGCCCAGAGAAGTCTCTGAGCGCAAAGCCACTTTTTGCTCAGGCTGCCCACACAACACCTCAACTGAAGTTCCCAAAGGTTCAATTGCGGCCGGTGGTATTGGCTGCCATTACATGAGCACGTGGAGTAAGTCTCGGCCAGCTCATAATTACACACACATGGGCGGCGAAGGCGTTACGTGGGTTGGCATGTCACCGTTTACTGATACCAAGCATATCTTCCAAAATTTGGGTGACGGAACCTATTTCCATTCTGGTGTATTGGCGATTCGGCAAGCTGTCGCCGCGAAAGCGAACATCACTTACAAAATTCTTTATAACGATGCGGTGGCCATGACCGGAGGGCAAAAAGTTGACGGTAGCCTGACCGTTCCAGAATTAGTAATGCAGCTTAAAGGCGAAGGCATAAAACGAATTGAAATTGTTGCTGAACAGCCCAAGTTGCATACCGCACTACAAGACTCGGTGGTGACAGTCAGTCATCGTGATAAATTGATTCCGGTGCAAGAGTCGTTACGCGAAACAAAAGGTACAACGGTGCTTATCTTCGATCAAGTATGTGCCACTGAAAAACGCCGACGGCGTAAGCGGGGCACTTTGCCAGCCGCGCCACAAAAAGCCTTTATTAATGATTTAGTGTGTGAAGGCTGTGGTGATTGCAGTGCAAAATCTAACTGCTTATCGATCGTGCCAAAAGAAACTGAATTGGGTCGAAAGCGTAAGATAGAGCAAGCGAGCTGCAATCAAGATTTGTCATGCGTTAAAGGCTTCTGCCCAAGCTTTGTCACCGTGACAGGTGCTCAATTAAAGCGCCCTGAACCAAAACAACCGTCAGAGTTAGTGCTTCCTGAACCCAAGCAACCGTCTCTTGACCAACCATGGAATGTCTTAGTGACAGGTGTTGGCGGCACCGGTGTGCTTACCGTAACGGCGGTACTCTCGATGGCGGCTCATCTCGAGTTCAAAGGTGTAGCGACCATGAACCAAACCGGTTTAGCGCAAAAGTTTGGCCCTGTTGTGAGCCATTTACGGATTGCTAAACGTCAGCGAGATATTCATGCTGTGCGTATTCCCGCTGGCGATGCGGATCTTGTTTTAGGCGCTGATTTATTAGTGACCGCTACCGATGATGCCCTTGCGAAAATGCACTACCAACGAAGCCATGCCGTGGTTAATGATACCGTCACGGCAACCGCTGAATTTATCGATAACCCTGATGTGGTATTTCAAGTTGATGCAATGAAGAACAGCATCATTGATGAGCTTGGCGAGGGCCGTGCTGATTTTATTGCCGCAGGCGAGTTGTCCGAAGGCTTGCTTGGCGACCCTATTGCGACTAATTTATTCTTAGTTGGCTATGCCTACCAAAAAGGCTTATTACCTGTTTCTGCCAAGGCCATTCACAAAGCATTAGAGCTCAATGGTGTGAAGGTTGAGTTTAATCAGCAAGCTTTTAACTGGGGGCGGCGTGCGTTTCTAAATCTAGAAGAAGTTGAGCTAGCGTCGGGCGTGATTGAAAAACGATTTACGCCGTTAGAGCGTATCAGCGAAATCGTTAATCATCGGGTCAAAGAGCTAACGGCCTATCAAGACGCGGCTTACGCTGAGCAATACAAAGCGCGAGTCGAGAAAGTTATTGCCGCCGAAACCAGCATTTTGCCAAGTTCATCAGCTGAGTTAATCGTCAGTAAAGCCGTTGCTAAAGCCTTGTATAAAACAATGGCGATTAAAGATGAATATGAGGTTGCGCGGCTGTTCACCGATGGTCGCTTTAAAGCTCAGCTCGAACAAACATTCGAAGGGTCGCCTAAAATTAGTTTTCACCTAGCGCCGCCGATTTTGTCTCGAAAAGGTGCGCCACGCAAAATTGAATTTGGTTCTTATATGTTTTCAGCCTTCAAGCTACTGGCTAAGTTGAAAGGCTTACGTGGCGGAATATTTGACGTATTTAGCTATTCGGCGGAACGTAAAATGGAAGTGCAGTTAATCGATGAGCTACACCAGACTATTGATACCGTGCTGGCTACATTAAACCCGCAGAATCAGCAGCTAGCGACCGAAATAGTCGAGCTCTATCAAGGGGTTCGTGGTTACGGGCATGTAAAAGAAAAGAACTATCAACAATATCAATTGAGACTCAAGCAGCAGTTACGTCGTTATTCTGAGCCTGTGTCTGGCGTGAGTGGCATTAATGTCGAAGTGGCCAATGTGGCTTAGAGGCCGTTCAGCAGACTGGCTATTAACTATTTGAAACGGGAAAACACGATGGATATTACTTTGTCACCGTCTTATGATAATCATGAAAATGTGGTATTTATGGACGACGCAGAAACTGGCTTGCAGGCCATTATTGCCATTCATAATACCAATTTAGGGCCGGCTGTTGGCGGTTGCCGAATGTTTCCTTATGCGGATAAATCCGAGGCTCTAGAAGACGTGCTTCGGCTTAGCCGGGGGATGACTTACAAGTCGGCGTTAGCCGGGTTGCCAATGGGCGGCGGTAAGGCCGTCATCATCGGTGATCCTTCGCACCAAAAAACGCCTGCAATGTTAAGCAAAATGGGGCAATTTATTGACTCGCTAAATGGCCAGTACATTAGCGCAGAAGATTCCGGCACCAACGTCAGTGATTTAAAGTTAATGGCGCAAGAAACAGAGTATGTGCTTGGCGTTAATGACCAACAAGAGTTTGGAGGAGACCCATCACCTTTAACCGCGCATGGCATCTTCTGTGGAATTCAAGCATCGCTCGAACATAAGTTCGGTAGAGCAAGCCTAAATGGATCTCGTATAGCAATTCAAGGTGCCGGTGCCGTTGGGCGATCCCTGGCAAAAAAACTAATCGATGCCGGTGCCGAGGTTTTTGTTGCTGACATTAATGACCATAATATTCGTGCGGCTCAAGACTTAGGTGCCCAAGCGGTTGCCATTGACAATATTGTTTCATTCGATGCCGATGTGTTTGCGCCATGTGCTATGGGGGCCGTCATTAATGATGTGACCATTACTAAGCTCAGCGCGGCAATTGTTGCCGGCGGGGCGAATAACCAGCTTGCCGTTCCACAACATGGAGAGATGCTGCGCAAGCGGGGTGTACTTTATGCGCCCGATTTTGTGATCAACGCGGGTGGGATTATTGAGATATGCAGGCAGTATCAGAACGCGTCGGTAGACGATTGTTACGCTCAGATTGAAAAAATTGGCAGCACATTAACGCAGATTTTTGAGCAAAGCAGTGAGCAGAAAGTGTGTACTAGTCTGGTCGCTGAACAGATAGCTGAGCAAAATTTTAGTCATAAGGCGGCGTCTAAAATAAGCAGCGCGGCGTGAGCCGTGCTTGAATATAACAAGCCCGTGCCTTAGATTCTTTCAGTGTTGTCTAACAGTGACTAGTAAGCTAGAAACTGATCCGTTAACATCGGCTTACCGAGATTTATGAAATAAAAAGATAGAAAGGAGACGCACGAGATGATTATAGTGCCTGTCGAGAAAAAGGTTGATTGGAAACGGCCGCCGATTGTATTGATATTGTTAGTGGCGATCAATGTTCTGGTGTTTGCGTTCTATCAAAGTGGTGACCAAGAGTTACTCGCTGATGCGGTTCAAACCTATGAGAAAAAAGGTTTGCTAAAGACTGAGTGGTCTGCCTACAAGGCTTATTCTCGACGTCAGAGTTTGGCGTTTGAGTTAGACGAATCTGACCCTCGGATGCCTTGGAGTATAGTGTCTGATCCCGGTTTTGATCGTTTTATGGAAAAGAACCATCGCCACTATATAAGTGATAAAGACCACACCAAATGGCGTAGAGCAAGAGATCAAGTAGAGCAATACTCTTCACAGATGAGCGGCACGGCGTATGGTGCCGATTCGTCTAATTTGAAGCCTCTTCAGTTGATAACTTATCAGTTTCTGCACGGCGGAATCATGCATATTCTTGGCAATATGGTTTTTCTTGTGCTTACAGGTTTTGCGGTTGAAGCGGCGCTGGGGAGTTTACGTTTTCTTGGCTATTACTTGTTATCGGGAGTTGGAAGTGCCTTGTTATTCGCGCTGTTTGATTCATCAACAAGCGGGAGCCTGGTAGGTGCTTCAGGTTCGATCTCGGGAGTGATGGCAATGTACGTCGTTCTATTTAAAATGCGTAAAATTCAGTTTTTTTATTGGTTTTTTATTTTTACTGGTTATGTACGGGCCGCGGCCATCATTATGTTGCCCTTCTATGTTTGCTTTGAAGTCTATAAATATCTCGACGATGATGGAAGCAATGTTGCCTATACGGCTCATATTGGTGGTTTTTTGGTTGGCGCGGTTCTAGTCTTTTTAACTCAAAATTTGAATAAGTCCGGGATCGACGAGAAATACATTGAAGGAGATGACGCACAAGTTGATCCGTTTGCCGCCTCGTTGAATAAGCTGTATATGATGATTGCTCAATGTGACTTTAAGCGTGCGTGGGAGATGCTTAAACCACTCAAAGCGAGTAACCCTAGCCGCCTAGAATTGATCGAAATTGAATACAATTTAGTTCGTGCATTGCATTCAGCGAAGCTTGACGACTACCTTGTCCATCGCTTAGATAAGCCTGGCAACCCTAAAAATTTAGTGCTAGATCAAGCCCGAGTCTGGCAGAATTATGGGGCACAAGAGCGGCACGCGATTAGTTTTGAGAAGAAAACGGCGTTGCTGCAAAATGCACTTGATGCCGACTGTCTGTCGGTGGCCGAAAATATATTCAGTGATCTAAAAAACGAGCCTCAGCGGGAGCTGGATTTAGCCATGTTAGCAAAACGGATTGCGGTCTATTGCCAAGGCACACGGCATACCGGTAAGGCGACTGAATACAGTGAACTGGCGGCTAAAATGGCACACTCTAATGCTCTTAATTTAGGGGGTGCGTCATGAAGTGTAAATTTCACCCGTTAGACGATGCTTATAACCATTGTGATTACTGTGATTCTAACGTCTGCGAAAGTTGTTCAGATGAGTCGGCTACTCGGGCTCGATCGCGTGCTGACAGGGCTGATCACAATTGTTTTGTTTGCGGCGGCCAGATGCAGGCCTTGAAAGGTGCGATTCGAATTCCTCCATTCTGGAGTAGGCTCACTGACGTTTACCGTTACCCGTTAAGTTTGGAAGCGATCATCGCATTGCTGCTGTTGTCATTTCTCAGCGCGCTGTTAAGTGGCTCCTTGCTATTGTTATTGCTGCCATCGGTGGCAATTATGATGTACTCCTTTGCGTGCTTACGTGAAACAGCAAGTGGTAATTTAGACGCGCCCGGTTTAGAAGTATGTTTTGAAGGCTCTGTCGCACCACTGTTCTATATGTTGGTGATTGTCTTTTTTTTCGGCGCAATAGCTTACAAGATTTTCGCCTTGTTCGGCACTGGAGTAGGGTTGCTAGCATTCAGCTTTTATTTTTTAGCGCTGCCGGCCGCGGTTATCATTATAGCGACTGAAGAAAAGCTTTTGGCGGCGATTAATCCTGCCGAATTATTTTCGGTAATGCGCGCTACTGGTAGCTCGTATTTTGTTCTGCTTTTATTTATTTTAATTATGGTCTCGTCTGTATTTGCCCTGCAGTCGTTTATAGGTGGCGCTGCCGATTCCTTTTTTGGGGTAATGAGTCAGTCTCTAATTGCCAATTATTATGGTGTGGTTATTTATCATCTCATGGGGTATTTGGTTTATCAGAACCAAGAAGCATTAGGTTTTAAAACTCGAAATAAACAAGCTCAGCCGGCGTTTAGGTCGGAGACTGACCGAGTTAAGTCTCATCTGGATGTATTGATCAAAGCGGGCGACTACGACGCTGCTACAGATTTAGCAATCAAAAAGTTGCGAGATTCAAACGCCACGCTTTGGGATTGGTCTCGCGCGTTCAGTTTGATGTGTGCCGCCAAGCCAAACAACAACGCTAAGAGTCTGTTTAGTGATTACGTAAATAAACTTGAAAAAAGTGGTAAAGCCGATCAAGTCGCCAGCGCTTATATGCAACTAACAAAGCAACAGCCTCAGTTTGAGGTTGACGATCAAGCGCAGCGCATCTTGGTAGCAGACAGCTTGTTTGAAATCGGCGAGTATTCACAGGTTGTAACGCTACTTCACAAATTTCATCAGCACAGTAGTGATAATGCTCTAGTCACTCGCGCGCTTAAGTTACTAAGTGAAAGTTTGCCACTCATGCCTGGTCGAGAGAAACTGGCTAATCAATATCAAACGCTCTACCAATTACAGCTTAAAAAGTGTTAGTAATGACTGTTAAACAATAGTTTCTAAGACTAAAATTTATGTCTATTTTCTTAACAAATATTAAATACAACGAGGAACCTCATGCGTCACACACTCCTAACTATTGCCATTGGCCTATCTCTTGTCGGGTGCGGCGATCAAGCATCTAAACAAGCCGAATCGTCAGCCGTATCAACCGAAAAAGCAGTTGCCGCCGCAGTCGTAGACTCGTCGGAACAGTCTCCGAGTCAAGAGCTTAATGAATGGTTTGAACAGCACTATGAGATGGAGTTGATGATGAGCCCCATGTCATTAACGTCGCTCGGCCGAAAAGATCGTTATAGCGAGATTGACGACATGAGTGAGGCGGCTGAAATTAAGCAACTCGAGTGGAAGCGTAATTCGGTTATCGAAATGAAAGACAATTTTGATTACCAAGACTTGAACGACGACGCTAAGCTTTCATATGATCTATGGGAGTATCAATACAAACTTAGCGAGAAGGGTGCAAAATTTCGTCGCAGTGGCTATGTTTTCACTCAAATGAGCGGCATTCATGCCTATTTCCCAACCTTTATGATGAGTTTTCATAAAGTTGAAACGCTAGAAGATATGCAAGCTTATGTCTCTCGTTTAAGCGAACTTGGCCGAGCAATGAACCAGTTGGTTGCTCGCGCAAAGGTCAATGCCTCTGAAGGCATTCGTCCTCCACGTTTTGCCTATGAGGTGGTTAAGGAGCAAGCAACGTCAATTATTACCGGTGCGCCTTTTACTGAGTCAGAAACCGATTCGTCTTTATTGGCTGATGTTGGTTCCAAAGTTGCCGCACTTAAAGAAGCTAAATCTATTACTCAAGAGCAAGGCGAAAAAATAATCGTCAGTGCTAAGGCGGCGCTCACCGATGATTTTGCGCCCTCGTATCAGAACTTAATTGCGTTTATTGACTCTGATATTGGCAATACAACAGAGCAATCTCAAGGTGTTCACGCCAATCCAAACGGCGATGATTACTATGCGTACCGTTTGAACGCGATGACTACCACCGATATGACCGCGGACCAAATTCACCAATTGGGTTTGAGTGAAGTTAAGCGCCTTCGTGCTGAGATGGAGTTGTTAAAAGATAAGTCAGGTTTTAAAGGCACACTGCAAGAGTTCTTTGCTTACATTCGTGATAGCCAAGACAACGAAAAATTCTACTACCCAAACACCGATGAAGGTCGTCAAGGCTATATCGATGACGCCACTGCGGCGATTGATAATATTAAAAAAGAGCTACCTAACTACTTTGGTATCTTGCCAAAAGGCGATTTGGTGGTAAAGCGGGTTGAATCATTTCGTGAACAAGATGGCGCTCCTCAGCATTATTTTCCGGGTACGCCGGATGGTTCACGACCAGGCGTTTACTATGCGCATTTGTCTGATATGAGTACTATGCCCAAAAATGAGTTAGAAGTGATTGCTTATCATGAAGGTTTACCTGGTCATCATATGCAAATTGCGATAGCTCAAGAGTTGAAAGGCGTGCCGACCTTTCGCAC
>JALZVW010000039.1 GCA_023301745.1 Arenicella sp.
TACCAAAGATACGTTTTCTCGGTTGTTGGCAGGTAGTTTGTCGATGACTTTTTTCTTTTATGTGTTTGTGAATATTGGCATGGTCGCTGGAATGCTGCCAGTAGTCGGTGTGCCGTTACCGTTGATCAGCTATGGAGGCACTTCTATGGTGACTCTTATGGCGGGTTTTGGTATCTTGATGGGCATTCACAATCACCGCAGTTTAATGTCTCGATAGGGCTTTTTATGTCATTGAAAAATTGTTTGCTCGCGGTCCTATGTGCCAGCGCGCTTAATATTATAGTCGTTACCAACGCCACCGCGGTCGAGCTTAAAAAGGAGCCGACGCTACAGGCCGTTGCCGATAAGCTAATCGCTGAAAAACATTATACGCAAAGTGAGCTAGAGGCTGTTTTTAAGAAAGCGACCTTTCAGCAATCGGTGCTTGATGCGATGACCAGCCCGGCAGAATATAAATTTACTTGGGGCAAATATCGAAAACTGTTTTTAAAAGAAGATCGTATTCAGCAAGGAGTGGAGTTTTGGAACGAATACCAAGGCGACCTTGATCGAGCTGAGAAAAAATACGGCGTGCCAGCCAGCGTAATTGTTGCGATTGTGGGTGTCGAGTCTAAGTATGGGCGCTACAAAGGCAAGCATAAGGTTCTTGATAGCTTGGTAACACTGACGGTCGGTTTCCCAAGGCGCAGCAAGTTTTTTGCCAGTGAGCTAAAAGAGTTCTTAATTCTGACCAAAGAGAATAATTTGGCGTTCGATCAAATTTTGGGTTCTTATGCCGGCGCTGTTGGCTTTCCTCAATTCATCTCCAGCAGCTATCGTAACTACGCAATCGACTTTTCAGGTGATGGAAAAACAGATCTGATCGATCAACCAGTCGATGCAATAGGCAGTATTGCTAATTACTTCATCAAGAACGGTTGGAAACCGGGTGAACCGGTCACCTCACCAGCGCATAGAACCGTTGAAGCGAGTGTTTCGGAACTGGCGAATCGGAAACGCAAGACACAGTATACGGCCGCCGATTTGCGCGATAAAGGTGCGCCAATTGCTGAGTCGGTTAGCGGCGACGTGAAACTCAATGTATTAATGCTAGATGCAAGTGAAATAGTCTCTGAGCCTAAGAACAGCAATATTTATATTGTACGCGCAGGTGACACCGCATGCCAGATAGCTGAAAAGCTTGATGTGTCTTGTAAGACCTTGTTTTCGATCAATAAACTCAATAAAAAGGGAAGTATTTTTCGAGGTCAACGCTTGAAATTGCCAGCTAATGCCAAGGCATCGAAAAAAACAGCTCCCAAGAAAACAACCAGCCCCGGAAGCAAGTGGGAAGTTGCTCGCGCCGAATCTGTCAGCGCCGATATAGCCCAAGAAACGGATACCGTGAAAGAGCGTTTTTTCTTTACACACCGTAATTTTTACGCGATCACTCAATATAATCACAGTGTTTTGTATGCCATGGCGGTACATGATCTGAGCGAGGCGATCGACGTCGCTAAGTCTAAGTCAGACAAAGCCTCGCAAAGCGATAGTTCGGAGTAAGTGGCCATGCATAACGGCAGATCAATCAGAGTGACAAGCGTCTGGGTAATAAGTGGTTTGATTGGCCTCTTTAGTTTGTTAGCCACTGCGCAGACAAAACCTGAAATTGATGCAAATGCTTGGTTGTTAATGGAGCTTAACAGTGGTGAGGTACTGGTATCGCAAAATGCTGAATTAGCCTTGCCACCTGCGAGCATCACTAAGCTGATGATGAACTACGTTATTTTCGCGCGTTTGCAAACAGGCGAACTCAAGCCGCTTGATAGTGTGCCTATCAGCGAGCACGCTTGGCGCGCAGAAGGTTCACGCATGTTTGCTGATGTAAATACTCGAATAGAGCTTGAGCACTTACTTAAAAGCACCATTGTTCAGTCTGGCAACGATGCGGCGATCGCCTTGGCTGAATTCACTGGTGGTAGTGAGTTTGCATTCGCTCAACTGATGAACCAAGCCGCTAAAAAATTGGGCCTAAATCAATCTAATTTCGTTAATAGCACCGGCCTGCCAGCTGAAGGCCACCTTATGTCGGCCTTAGATATAGCTAAGTTAGCGGCGGCAATTATCAAAGAATATCCTAAGTATTATGCTTGGTACGCTGAAAAGGAATATACGCACAATGGCATTACTCAACCTAACCGTAATAAGCTATTGTGGAAAGACGATAGTGTCGACGGATTAAAAACCGGCTTTACTAATGCCGCAGGCTATTGTTTGGTCGGCAGTGCTGTTCGAGATAAGCAGCGTTGGATTGCGGTTGTGCTTGGTGCTAAAAGCGTCAGTGCGCGTGAAGCGGCCGTGCTTGAACTACTGAACTACGGTTTTAATTACTTTGATGCCACAGAAAAGCTCAATCAACAGGGTGGCCTTAAGTCGGTGAAGGTTTACGGCGGTGAGGCCGACGAAGTATTACTTCAATCGATGGCTCCCGCGAATCTCGTGGTTCCAAAAGGCCGACAAGCTGACGTCGAAGTGACGCTTCATCATAGCCCGTATTTCGAAGCCCCAATAGAAGTAGGGCAACCAATGGGCTTAGCTCAGCTAACCTTAGATGGTAAGACGCTTATCGAAGTTCCGTTGGTGGCGACAAGTGAAATTAAGCTTGCTGGCTGGTGGAAACGTATGATGGATTCGATTAAGCTGCGCGCCAAGCAATTTTGGGAAGAATAAGCGTGCGCAATCTTTAGCCTTAGGGCCAGATTCAATAACATGGGCGTATGAATAATCATTATGAACGATAAAAAAAGACCAATACCAAGTGACGACCCTAAGGATGGTTTCGATCTTATCGAGTACCCGGTCGATTATAATTTTAAGGCGATGTGCCGTGCTGAAAAAGACGCGCCTGCAATGGATTATATCTCTGGCTTGATCACACCAATGTTGAACGACGGAGCGTTAATTGATCTGACCAGCAATAGCAGTCGTACGGGTAAATTCGAGTCGGTCACGGCGGTTGTGAGAATCAACAGCCGTGTAGAGTTAGAGTCGATCTATAAGTTGATTGCTCAATCACCACGAGTTGTTATGACGCTCTAGTCAGTAGGGTATAAAAACGACGCATTCTTTTGCCATGATCAAAGCAACTAAACAATTTACCTTAAGCACCGCAAGTGGGCGGCCTGTGGCGGTTTCAGTGTTTGGTGAAGTGCCTTACGAGCAGTCCTATCAGGCGATGGCCGAGTTTGCCAAGCAGCGCAGTTCACAAGACCTTGATCGGGTATGGGTTTTGCGTCACCCGGGAGTTTATACGCAAGGCACCGCCTGTCGCTTGAATGCGTTCTTACCGAGCGATATCCCCACGGTTAAAACCGATCGAGGGGGGCAAATTACCTATCACGGCCCCGGTCAAGTTGTAATCTACCCAATGTTGGCGTTGAAGCAGCACGCAATAGGGGTTAAGTCATTAGTGCAGAAATTGGAGCAGTCGATGATTGATACTCTTAGTGAGCTTAACATTGAGGCTAAGCGCCGTGATGATGCCCCTGGAGTGTATGTCAACGGCGCGAAAATCGGGGCATTGGGTTTGCGTATTCGAAAGGGCACCAGTTATCACGGCCTGAGCTTGAATGTCGACATGGATTTATCGCCGTTTAGCAACATTGATCCGTGTGGATATCAAGGTTTAGAGGTGACTCATATCGTTGACCACACTTCTGACCAAATTGACCAAGACGAGATTGCAAACTCAGTGCTGAATAAATTCTTAGCGTCTTTGTAGTGCCGGGTTCATCTCAATGAGCTACTTTTTATCGGTGTTGAGCAGAGCCAAACGCGCAGGCGTGCCCACATCGGTCCAAGCGCCGTAAAATGGCATAGCGCAAAGCTTGTCCTGGCTGATCAATTGTTTGAATATAGGCCCGAGCGCTAATTTACCTGCGGGTAGGTCGTTAAACATTTTCTTTCGATAAACGGCGATGCCGCTGAAGGTCATTGAACCTGTGCTTTGCGAGTCAAATTGCCCAGCGCCGTCGACCTTGAAATCGCCCAGTGTATTGTGTTTCGGGTTCTCAACTAACACCAAGCACCCTAATTTTCTCGGCTCTTTCTCTGCGGTCGCTAGCTCGACTAAGTTCGTGTCTAGTAACGATGCGAAATTGAAGTCGGTATAGACATCGGCGTTGATCACCATAAATGGGTCACTATTAATCAGGCTGAGTGATTTTTTTATGCCGCCGGCGGTTTCGAGTGCACCGGTAGTTGATTCATCTGAATATTTTATATCAACCCCATAGCGTTCGCCGTTGCCGAGGTGTTGTTGAATTTTTTCTCCCAAGTACGCGGTGTTGATGATGATGTTTTTAAAGCCAAGGCTGCCCAGCTTGTAGAGATGGTGTTCGATCAAAGCATGGTCACCAACTTTTAGTAATGGCTTTGGAACGGTGTTTGTAAGCGGGCTCATGCGCTTACCGTGTCCAGCTGCGAGCAAGATCACGCTAACCTTTGAAGCCTCTAACGGTGGCCGATTGATCGAGGTTGGTTTTTTCATAACGCGGCTTGAATATGATCTTCAAAATGATCTTTAAATACCGCCAGTTCGGGGTAGATATTCAAGACTTCTAAGCAGTACTTAGCCACTAATGGTAGGTCGTTTAGATAGTTGGCCTTGCCATCTCGGTAATTGAGACGGCAGAATATGCCCAGTACTTTTAGGTGGCGCTGCAACCCGGCGAGATCAACCCAACGAGTTAGTGTTGCTAAGGAAAAACTTGGCAATTGAAATGCCGCGATCGCTTTTACTCGATATTCGTCTAGCCATTCTTGCTGCCTGTCGCGCGGCCATTCGATGTAGCAATCTTTGAAGATTGACGCCAAATCGTAGCCAATGGGGCCAATAACCATATCTTGGAAGTCGATTACCCCTGGCGAATTTGATTCGGTGATCATTAGGTTTCTAGAGTGATAGTCTCTGTGCACCCACACCTGAGGTTGCTTTAGGCATTCCGAGGCTAAAAACTGCTGAGTATGCAACCAAACGGCAAAGCTTGGTTCATGAATGGTTTTTCCTAAATGCTTATTAATAAACCAGTGATTGAATAGCGACATTTCATCGATTAGCATTGCACCACTGTAGTTTGGCGGAGCCTCGCTGGAATCGCCTATCGCTCCTGACTGAATTTTGAGCAGTGCGTCGATGGCATTACTGTATAGCTCGGCGGGATTATGTTCTAGTTCGTTTAAATACGTGCGATCGCCTAAGTCTTCTAATACAATAAAACCTAGACTTAGATCGTGGGCTATAATTTCAGGTGTATGTACGCCTAATTTAGATAATGACGTTGCTGAATCAATAAATGGTTTACAGTCTTCTTTTTCAGGAGGTGCATCCATCACCACGAACGTCCCATGGTCGGTAACGGCACGAAAATAACGGCGAAAACTAGCATCAGCTGAGGCTGGTTTTAGGCTAGTGACTTGGTAATTTAGGTGTTGGCTAAGCCACTGATGGAGGTCGTTTTTT
The DNA here is from genome assembly GCA_023301745.1 of Arenicella sp. Taxonomy (GTDB): domain Bacteria; phylum Pseudomonadota; class Gammaproteobacteria; order Arenicellales; family Arenicellaceae; genus Arenicella. Next base: position 5,501 of record JALZVW010000039.1, read on the forward strand.
CTTTGATCCACGTTGAAAATAATCAGTTGAGTTTGTTGTTATTGTTAGTAAGTAGCATCGCCTGATTGATTATCTTAATCACAATTGGCAAAACAAAGTTAAAAGGCATTAATCACGCCTTAGCAGTGGGCCACTTATTGCTTTATAATAGTGTCCTTAAGTATACAGAAAACATCAGTCTCGAGTGCCCTTTGATCTATTATTGTCGATGGCGAGCGTGATTGGTATTGATAATTAGATTCGGCGCGACGATTGAAAAACTGCTGTAAACAGCGGCCTATTAGGGAGTTTCGTTTGGTTAACATAAAACAACAATCAAAATACCATAGGTGGATTGGCTCTATGATTAAGCAGTTCAAACAGCTTGATGAGAATGACCCTGAAATGAATGTATCCGCAAGGAGCACTAAATCTGGTAAGTCCAGCTTTAAATTAAGCCTAACGCTAAGCGGCATGGCTCTGTTGTTGATGGCTAGTAGTGCATCAGCGGCTTGTAAAGGTGTTAACTGTGTCTGTGTGCCATCAGAACTTCAATTCTCATCGCCGGTGTTAGCACCCGATGAAGATGGCGAGTACCCGGTCTCTTTAGAAGCGGATAATGTTGACTCAGAAGGTGATGATCTTGTGACCCTTAGTGGCAATGCCGAGATCACTAAAGGCCGTCAAACCGTGGTTGCCGATACCTTGCAATACTATCGTCAGAGCGAAAGAGTTATCGCAGAAGGCAGCGTCGAGATGATTTCTGAGAACGGCGATTATCTTTCGAGCGAGTCGATAGACGTTCATGTTCCCACTCAAATTGGGACCCTAAAAAACACCCAATTTAAGTTGGCTCGTGGAATTACGAGCGCTGATGGAATTGACACAGTTCAGATTGAGTCTCGAGGTTCTGCTGAGCTGGTTAGCTTGGAAGGCGAAGGATTTGTTCGATTAGAAAACACTGATTACTCCACGTGCCCTGAAGGTAACGACAGCGTGGTTATTCGGGCCAACAGCCTAGAGCTTGACCGCATTGGCGGGGTAGGCCGTGCGCGTGGCGCAACGGTAAGGTTTAAAGGCGTACCGATACTTTATACCCCTTACATTTCTTTTCCACTCAATGACCAACGAAAAACTGGTTTCTTAACGCCAGGTTATGGGTCGGACCAAGAGTCGGGTAATATTTTAGAACTCCCGTGGTATTGGAATATTGCTAAAAATCAAGATGCGACAATAACCTCACGTTATTTTAGCGATCGTGGCCTTCAGGTTGCTGGCGAATATCGGCGTCGAACCCAAACGTCATCGACGTTAATCAACCTTGAAGTCTTACCTGATGACGATTTATTTGGTGATGACCGTGACCTATTGAGTATTCAACATTCTCAACAAATTACCGATAATTTGTCTGCACGCATTAACTATAACGATGTGTCTGACATTGATTATTTCAATGACTTGCGCAGCGATATTCAATCGTTTAGCACCTCCTTCGTGCCTCGAGATATCCAGTTAAATTATTCACATGAGTTTTTTCGGGTGGGGGTTCGCGCTAACGAGTATCAAATTATAGACGACGCCGTTTCGAGTTCGGCTGCTCCCTTTGAGCGCTTACCGTCTGTGACTTTCAGCACTAATCTACCCGACGGCCCATATGGCTCTCGTTATGGACTTAACGCCAGTTACACTGACTTCGATTCAGACACCCGCGTTGAAGGCACACGAACATCGATTAATCCCTATGTAGAGCTGCCATTTGAGAATTTATGGGGTTATGTTACGCCTAAGTTATCGATTCACAATAGTAGTTATAGTTTGGATAATGTCGCGTCTGATGTTGATGACAACCCGTCGTTCACGGTCCCGTTGCTGAGCATTGATAGTGGTCTTTACTTCGAGAAAAACACTAATTGGTTTGGTAGTGACGCGTTACAAACATTAGAACCTCGCCTTTTCTACGCCTATGCGCCAGAAGAAGATCAAAGTGATGTCCCTATATTTGATACTAGCCAAGTATCTCTGAATAACTTCAGTAACATTTTTCGAGCTAACCGTTTCTTCGGTGAAGATCGAGTTGGGGACACCAACCAAGTGACATTGGGTTTGACCACACGCATCATTGATAATGAGTCGGGCGACCAGTTACTCACGGCAAGTATTGGTCAGCTGTATTTGTTGGATGATCTAGAGCAGAACCTAAACGCTTCGACGGTTATAGAAGATGGGCTAGGTGACTTGCTTGCTGAAGTTCGAACTGAGTCAAAAGGGCCTTGGACTACTTACAGCTTTTTACAATACGATCATGAAGAAAGCGAAATTCGTACCGCTCGATTTGCGGTCGGTTATGAGCCCAAAGACGACAGCCGTAAAAATGTGCAAGTTGGTTATTATAGAGCAGATTTCGGCTCGACAGTCGTCGATCAACTTACGCTTGAGGCGAATTGGCCGATATCGGACAGGTGGCAGTTTTTTGCTTCTGAACGTTACTCAATCGAAGATTCAGAAAGCCTTGATACCCGAGCGGGCGTAGAGTACAACGGTTGCTGTTGGAAAGTTCGCTTCGTGGGCACCAGTCGTGTTGATACGCGTCTACGTAGGTTGAATGACCTAGATGATAGTTCGAACATTGATGATACGCGTAATGCGTTCTTTATCGAACTTGAGCTCACCGCCCTCGGGCGTCTAACAACCGGTTTATAGTTGCCAGTTTAATTATCATTGACGAAAAGTTAGCTAGTTTTAGCATTAATAGAAAGTCAGGCTGAAAATATTATGAAAACATTAATTAGAAATACGATAGCAAGCATTGTTATGGCCGCAAGCGTTTCTGTTGCGGCTCAGCAAGATTCAACCTTTATGGATCGCGTGCTAGTAATTGTTAACGAAGATGTGATTACTCAATCTGAGTTTGATTATCGTTTAAGAACGGTGTTACAAGAATTCGATGAAGCCAATAAACCGCCGGCCAACCTAAATAAACAGTTGCTTGATAGTATGGTGAGCGATCGCTTGCAGGTTCAAGAGGCGAATCGACGCGGAATCGAAATAAGCGACCAAGAACTTTCACAAGCAATACAACGGTTTGCGGCTCAGCAAAATGTCGCGGTAGCGCAATTGCGCACATCGCTCGAAGCTCAAGGCCAGCCATTTGGTAAGTTCAGTGAGTCGGTACGTGACTCATTAACGATCTCTCGGTTTACCGACTACTACGCTAGAACGCGAGTGGTCGTGCCCGATTACGAGATAGATGGGTTCATGCTTGCGAATAATTTAACCGGCGATAATTCCGAATATAATGTCGCGCATATTTTGATTAAGAATCCTGAAAAAAATGCCGATCTAGCACAAAAAGTTAGAGCTGAAATCGAACAAGGCCTTAGTTTTCAGCAAGCGGTATTAGCCTATTCGGAAGCCGCTGATGCGCAAGACGGTGGCGTTATTGGTTTGCGCGCTGAGAAAGATCTTCCTGAAATTTGGAAACAAGCCGTGAAAAAAATGGATACGGGTGAGGTGTCGCAAGTAATTGCTGGCGATAATGCGTTACATATCCTTAAGTTATTGGAACGAACTGGCGATAAAACCGAGATTATTCAAACGCAAGTCAGTCACATTTTAATAAAGGCCGAATCTAAAGTGGCTAAGTCGCAAGCGTCAAAAAAATTACGCGATCTTCGCCAACGAATTTTGAATGGCGAAGACTTTGATGACCTTGCTCGTATTTACTCTGACGATACTGGCTCAGCGGCGACCGGCGGGAGCCTAGGTTGGGTGTCGCCTGGACAAATGGTGCAACCTTTTGAGGAAGCCTTTGACCAAATAGCATTAAATGAGATAAGTGAGCCGATCGACACTCAGTTTGGTATGCATATATTAAAAGTTGAGGAACGTCGCAAGAAGAATGTGACTGAGCAAATTAAGCATGGGCAAGCTGAAAATGTTTTGCGCCGCCAGCGTGCCGATCGAGAGTTTGGCCAGTGGGTGAGAGAGTTATTAGAAGGTGCTTATGTAGAGCATGTTTCGAGCCCTTCTGACCCGATTATTTAAGGCAGCGGCACGGTAAAAAAGATAGCAATACAGTAAAAAAAAGCCCTCTCAATTACTTAATTGAGAGGGCTTTTTTAATGACATTTTCCCTTAGTTTAGGGTTATTACCCGCTTAGATCATTTGACGTTCTTTTATTTCATTTAGTGTTTTGCAATCAACGCATAATTCGGCTGTTGGGCGAGCTTCTAAGCGCCGAATGCCTATTTCAATGCCGCAGCGGTCGCACCAGCCATAGTCATCACTGTCAACTCGAGAAACCGTTTGGTCGATCTTTTTTAGCAACTTTCGTTCTCGATCACGGTTTCTCAGTTCCAATGACATATCTGTCTCTTGGCTAGCACGGTCGTTCGGATCTGGGTGGTTAATATTTTCATCTTGCATCAGGTTAATGGTGCGAGATACTTCATCGAGCAGATTTGTCTTCCATGCGATCAGAATGTTGCGAAAATGATCAACCTGGTTTGGGTTCATGTATTTTTCACGCGCTTTTTCTTTGTATGGTTCAATTCCGTGAATCAACTGATCTGCGTTTACGGTAGTGTCTGTAACTTTTTTTGTGGCTTTCTTCGTTGCCATGGATAATTCTCTTATGTGTCTCGACACGAGCTTTGTAAGCACAATTAGGTGCTAGCAAAAGCGCTTAGTAATTAAAAAATATGTGTCGTCGCGCTAATGCGCAGGGTTTTCTATACTGGGAGAGTGGCGTTTTTTATCTGCTCGAAAATTTAGCAAGCATTTTTACTACAAAGCGTGGTCAGAATCAATACAGTCGGTAGCGTTAATAGCTAATAACTCAATTAAACAAATTGAAACGCACTCATAGCGCCAATTTTTAGTTTCAGATAGATTTTATTTTGCCGCTAGACCGCTGATGCTCGTTTGCTATAGTATTAATCATCTATAACTTATAACTATAAGTAGACGCTATGTACTCGAAATAGGCAGATTGAGCAATTAGATAGATGGTACGCTCATGCGCTGAGATCTAAGATAAACAACATAATTAAAAAATATAATAAGGCTGAAATATACTATGAATACATTAAATAAAACTGCGATCGCATTGGCTCTTGCGTTGACTATTAGTGCTTGTGGCGACAATGGCGAGAAGTCGGCTATCGGTAATGCCATTGATGCGACTAAAGATGCGGCGTCGAGTGCCGTAGATGCGACAAGTGATGCGGCTAACAGCGCGGTAGATGGTGCGGCTGAAATGGCTGATGGCGCTAAAGAAATGGCTGGCGATGCTGTCGATAGTGCAATGGATAAAGGCAAAGAAATGGCGGGTGACGCAGTAGATGGTGCGGCTGAAATGGCTGACGGTGCCAAAGAAATGGCCGGCGGCGCGGTAGATGGCGCGGCTGAAATGGCTGATGGTGCCAAAGCAATGGCCGGCGATGCAGTCGATGGTGCTATTGATAAAGGCAAAGAAATGGCTGGCGATGCGGTCGATAGTGCGATGGATAAAGGCAAAGAAATGGCTGAAGATGCCGTTAAAGATGCCGCGCAAAACTAATCAAACCCTTGTAAATTCTGCTGTTAAGAGCGCTTCGATTTAGTTAAAGCGCGCAGAATCGACAGTTGGCCTCGCTACACTATTGTAGCGAGGCTTTTTTATTTGTCATTACTAACGTCCTTATAGTTAGTGGGTTGTAAGTTTAGTTTTGGTGAGATTTATATTTTTACTTCTAATTAGTTAGTTAATTATGAACCAGCAAGATCAGAGTATTTTAGAAAAACTGCATAGCGAAACCGCGCTAATGCCTTGGAAAGACCTACAGCGCTTTTTTGCTCAGGGAAACCTGTTATACGTTGATGCATCACTAAATTTGGTTCAATCTGCCGCTTGGTTTGCTGACGATGTGGTCGATCAACTTGCTCCGCATATTGAATCAAAAGCAATTGCCGAGCCGAATAACGAACAAGCTCGAAATTGGTATGAGAATGACTCGCAATTATGGGCCGTGGTTGTCGCTCCATATGTATTGGTTCAGGAACAAAAGCGCTAGGGTTAGCGAAACAGCAAACGATTATAAAGTCGATCTGTCACTCAGCGTTGTAATATAGCTGTCACACATCGCGATTAGGATACTCACAGTTATTAAGAAAACCCTCTAATCTCATTAATTAAAGAGAGAAAACTGTGAAAAATATTTTACTTGGTTTTGCTGCAGTCGCCATGACTGCCAACATTTCAACGGCGGCGGCACGCGACTCTATAAGTGTCGTTGGTTCTTCTACCGTATATCCTTTTGCAACGGTTGTTGCTGAACGGTTCGGCAAAGCAACCGATTTTAAAGCACCAAAGGTCGAATCTACCGGGTCCGGCGGTGGTTTGAAACTTTTCTGTAGAGGTGTCGGTGTTGCTACTCCTGATATCACTAATGCGTCTCGGCGTATCAAATCGAGTGAATTTGAACAGTGCCAGGAAAATGGCGTCAAAGAAATAATCGAAGTTCTGATCGGTTACGACGGTATTGTGTTGGCGAATACCAAAGGTTCTGACCCGATGGCGCTGTCGCGTAAAGACATCTATATGGCGCTAGCGAAACTAGTGCCTGGCCCAGACGGTAAGTTGATAGAAAATCCGCACAAAACTTGGAAAGATGTTAACTCAGCGCTACCGGCATCTAAAATTGAAGTGCTCGGCCCACCACCAACCTCTGGAACGCGTGACGCGTTTGCTGAATTGGCCTTAGAAGGCGGCGCGCGCCAGGTTGCTGATATCGATGCATTATATAAAATGAAAGCTGACCAAGTTGATGAGATTCAAGTCATGGTTGGCAAGCTCGGTGTAGAAGCCGCATGGGCCGCGGCGCTTCAAAGTAAAGGTAGCAAAGCAAAAGGTAAAGACGTGGTTAAAATAATTGGCCGCTCGGTTCGCGAAGATGGTGCCTATATTGAAGCTGGCGAAAACGATAATTTGATTGTCAATAAGCTTGTGGCTAACTCTAATGCGCTTGGTATTTTCGGTTTCAGCTTTCTTGATCAAAATTCCGATAAAGTCCAAGGGTCGACTATTGATGGCGAAGAGCCGTCATTTGACGCCATTGCTAATGGTGAGTACAAGGTAAGTCGCCCACTGTATTTTTATGTTAAGAAGGCACATATCGGCACCGTACCTGGTATTCAAGAGTTTCTTAATATGTTTGTGTCCGAAGACACAATTGGCCCTGATGGTTACTTGATCGACAAAGGTTTGATTCCTTTAGATGATGACAGTTACGCTGACATGGCTGATAGTGCTAGAGCCCTAAACAAACTAAACCTATAGAGCGGATAAATATAAGATTCCTGGTGACTGAATCGGCAATGCTAAGGTGTTTTTTTGGATGAAATTAACACCAATCTAGCGATTCGTTGTTTGTACGTCACACACCATTTTTTATTTCGTATATTATGCGAATCCATCAAAACAGATAACCGCTTACAACTGTCGTCAGCCGACCGTTAATAGCGCTTATCTATTTTGCGTTGAACGTACGCTACGTGGTGTCTGATTTGTCGCTATGGCATAACGATTTTATCGGTAAAACTAATATGTATTTAGAGCTATTTATTGAACGGAAGGTAACAAAGGTACGATGAATCTATCAACCCTACTGTTAATCATTATTTTAGGCTCGGCAGTGGCCTATTTTGCGGGTTATACACGATCACAACAGATCGCTAAGCCGATTGGTGGCGTGCGCAATTTGGCCACTCTGCCGACTTACTACGCCAGTATGGTGAGTTTGTGGGCATTGATCCCAGCATTGCTGGTGGTGTTTTTTTGGTCTGTGCTAGACGGCTCTATTATCTCCTCGTTGGTAAAGAGTTCACTTCCCTCGGAGGCAAAGCAGCTCAGCGACGAAAACCTCAGTTTGTTAATGAGTCAGGTCGGTAATGTCGCATCGGGAATCGGCTCGATTGAATCATTAGGGTCGGAATATGCACCGGCCGTAGATCGCTTAAATTCATTAACAGCTATCAGTAATGAAGCCATGCCTCTGCTGACTATATGCATATTAGTTATTGGGGCTCTTTGGGGCTTTCGTGCCATTAAAGCTAGTAACAATGCACGTTATACGGTCGAGAAAATTTTCAACATGATGCTCCTCGTGTGCTCGAGCATTGCCATATTTACGACCTTCGGAATTGTTTTTTCAGTCTTGTTCGAATCAATTCACTTCTTTCAAAAAGTACCGTTCTTTGATTTCTTGTTGGGAACTCATTGGAGCCCGCAAATTGCTATACGCGCTGACCAGGCCGCCGCTTCAGGGTCGTTTGGTGTTTTGCCTCTGATTGTTGGCACTTTGTTGATCTCGTTTATAGCACTGTTGATTGCCGTGCCTGTTGGCTTGATGTCGGCCATTTATTTATCGGAATATGCGAGCGCGCGTTTGCGTGGCATCGTTAAGCCGACTCTTGAAATATTGGCAGGCGTTCCAACGGTTGTGTATGGTTTTTTTGCGGCACTGACGGTTGCCCCCGCAATTCGCCAATATGGAGACCGATTGAGAGACTGGGGCGCCGACAATGGGATCGAGTTCTTAGCCAACCTTGCTGTGTCGTCAGAAAGTGCATTAGCGGCCGGCATTGTCATGGGCGTCATGATTATCCCTTTTGTTTCATCGTTATCTGACGATGTCATCAATGCCGTGCCTCAGAGCTTGCGTGATGGTTCCTACGGGCTCGGAGCAACTCAGTCGGAGACAATTAAGAAAGTAGTCTTTCCGGCCGCCTTACCGGGCGTTGTGGGCGGCGTGTTGCTTGCCGCATCACGAGCCATCGGTGAAACCATGATTGTGGTAATGGCGGCAGGGTTGGCGGCCAAGATGACCATTAATCCACTAGAGGCCGTCACCACCGTTACGGTGCAAATTGTGACCCTTCTGATTGGCGACCAAGAGTTCGATAGCGCCAAAACACTGGCGGCCTTTGCATTGGGGCTATTCTTGTTTGTGATCACCTTAGTGCTGAACATTGTCGCTTTGAAAGTAGTGAAAAAATATCGAGAACAATATGAATAGTTCGACTAAGACTGACGCTAGCCGAGCCGTGGAGGCCCTGTTTGATGACCGAGAGCTGCTAGCCTTGAAGAGAGCCGCTGCGTTGAAGCGTCGAAATCGGTCTGAAAAGCGTTTTCGTTGGGCAGGGCGATTATCAATCACATTTGGAATGGCCTGCGTATTGTTTTTGTTCACCGATATTATTAGTAAGGGTATTGGTGCTTTTACACAAACTTATGTCGACGTGGAAATTACCTTTGATCAAGATCAGCTGGGCCTGACCCCTCAGAGCACTGAGTTAGAGATTAAAGCGGCCAGCTTTGGTTCTTTTTTTAAGAAGGCTCTGCGCGAACAATACCCTGAGGTCACCGAGCGTAAAGAAAAGCGGCAATTATATGCCTTGTTTTCAAGTGATATGCCTTTGATTTTACGAAATATGGTGATTGCTAATCCCGCGTTAATGGGTACCACCCAAACGGTCAGTATGATTGCCGATGACGATTTCGATACATACTATAAGCATAGTTATGGTCGAGACCAAGATGAAGGTGACCAAATCGGTAGACTCAGCGACCTGCAAGAGAGCGTGGTCGACAGTTTGGTTAAATCGGGTGCGGTGGTAACTAAATTTAATACGATTCTATTTACTAATTCGACCTCTTCAGAACCAGAGCTGGCGGGTATAAAAGGCGCGGTCATTGGTTCTATTCTGACGTTGTTAGTTACCTTGGCCTTGTCATTCCCGATTGCGGTAGCGACGGCGATTTATCTAGAAGAATTTGCGCCGACTAATAAACTTACCGACTTTATCGAGGTTAATATTAATAACTTAGCCGCGGTGCCGTCGGTGATATTTGGTTTACTGGGCTTGGCTATTTTCATTAATTTTTTTGGTATGCCTAGATCGGTGCCTCTGATTGGCGGCTTTGTTCTTACCTTGATGACACTGCCCACCATCATTATTTCAAGCCGTGCGGCGATTAAAGCGGTGCCACCGTCAATTCGCGAAGCGGCTTACGGTATGGGCGCGTCGAAGATGCAAACCGTGCTGCATCATGTGCTGCCCTTAGCAATGCCTGGCATGCTTACTGGCACCATCATTGGAATGGCTCAAGCGCTAGGCGAGACGGCGCCGTTATTGATGATTGGTATGGTGGCGTTTATCGTTGATACTCCCACCGGTATTACTGACCCAGCGACGGTATTACCAGTGCAAATCTATCTTTGGTCAGACAGCCCGGAGCGTATGTTTGTTGAAAAAACGTCGGCCGCCATCATGGTGCTATTGGCGTTCTTAATTTTTATGAATGGGTTTGCTGTTTGGTTGCGAAAACGATTAGAGCGCCGTTGGTAATCAATTAAATCGAGGCTAATATGATTTGTAGCCTTACTAAAATTCTGAAAAAATACACAGTAGTTGCACCCTATGAACCTAGCACAACATACGACGGCTGAAATAGTGAACGAAACTTATCAAACCTCAGGTCACCCTCTATTAGAGGACCCTAAGATGCGCATTCGAAACACCAACGTTTTTTATGGCGCTAAGCAGGCCATTTTTGATGTCAATTTAGACATCGGAAAAAACCAAGTTATTTCCATGATTGGCCCATCTGGTTGTGGGAAATCGACGTTTTTACGTTGTTTGAATCGTATGAACGACACAATAGATATTTGCCGAATAGAAGGTCAGCTATTACTTGAAGAGCAAGATATTTACGACAAGAAGATTGATGTTGTAGAGCTGCGTGCTCGGGTTGGCATGGTGTTTCAAAAGCCCAATCCATTTCCTAAGTCTATTTACGAAAATGTGGCTTATGGTGCGCGTATTCATGGTTTGACCGATAATAAAGTACAACTCGATGAGTTGGTTGAAACCAGCCTGATTCGATGCGGCCTCTGGAAAGAGGTAAAAGATCGCTTGGGCGAACCCGCGACTGGGTTGTCAGGTGGTCAACAACAACGCTTATGTATCGCGCGTGCCATTGCGGTTAATCCTGAAGTGATTTTGATGGATGAACCTTGCTCCGCGCTGGACCCGATTGCCACTGCGACAGTCGAGGAACTGATTCATGAGCTGAGCGAAAATTTCACTATTTGTATCGTGACGCATTCAATGCAACAAGCGGCCCGTGTTTCGCAACGCACCGCATACTTTCATCTTGGCAAATTGATTGAAGTGAACGATACCTCTCAGGTGTTTACCAACCCAGAACATCAATTGACAGAAGAATATATTACTGGCCGAATTGGTTAGATTAACCAGAACGAACCGGCATACCGAGGACTTAAGATATGAATGAAGAAGTGATGGTTGGTGGGCATATTTCTCGCCAGTTCGATTTAGAGCTCGACGAAATCCGTTCTCGGGTCTTGAAAATGGGTGGCTTAGTCGAAGCTCAGCTAGATAAAACACTCGAAGCTCTCAGAGAAGGTGATGCTGAGACGATTGTCGATGTCGAAAAGCTCGATGGCAAGGTGAACGCCCTAGAGATGCAAATTGACGAAGAATGCACACAAATTCTGGCGAAGCGGCAACCGGCCGCCGGCGATTTGCGTATGATTATTGCTACCACCAAGTCAGTACGCGACCTCGAGCGCATCGGCGACGAAGCCGAGCGTGTTGCGAATATGGTACGCCACGCATTCGACAATGACGCATCGGTAAAAGCGTTCAAAGGCTTGTTGTCGCTAGGCGAGCATGTCAAAGAACTCTTGCACGATACGCTGAACACCTATGCTCGTATGCAAACTCGTTCGGCGGTTCAAAATATACGCAGAGATCAAGCTATTGACGAAGAGTATGCGCGCGTTGTTGTTCGTTTGGTTAACTACATGAAGAAAGACCCCGACAATATTTCAGATGCGTTAGACGTTATGTGGGCCGCTCGTTCCTTGGAACGTATTGGCGACCATTGTATTAATATTTGTGAAAATGTTATTTATTTGGTTGAGGGGCAAGATGTTCGCCACTCTAAAATCGATGAGATCGACGAGCAGCTATCGTAATCGCTTACTCGAATAAGCTTGCTCCAGGCCAATCGATGCTCGTCGATTGGCCTTTTTTAGTTATACTCATTTGAAATTACTTATCGAAGAGTTAATCCGTGAAAATAACATCTATTCGAGACCTTCAAGGCGAAGGCCTGAATTCGCCGTTCGCCGGTCAACAGGTTACGACCACCGGCGTGGTCACTGGTGTTGTCAGGCGTGGTTTCTTTTTGCAGACGCCCAATAAAGCCTGGGACCAAAAAGGGTCTGACGCAATCTTTGTTTACAGTCGAGACTGGAAGGCCACCAAAGGCGCTGAATTAGTCGTCAGCGGCAAGTGCGTAGACTACATTAAACACGACACCGCTAAGCCAGTAACCCAATTACGTTTCGAATCAGTGAATGTTAAGAGCACCGACGCTAAAGGCGTTGAGGCGATCGCACTTACTCAAGATTTTTTACCAAAGAATAATGCGGCCTTGGCAAGTTTGTTAAACAGCCTTGAGGCGATGTTAGTGGCCATCGAGCCTGGGCAAACCTTTGTCGCGCCTAGCAATAATTACGGTGATTATGTGCTTGCCCTAGACTCACCAGTAGTCGATGAGTCTGCGCCGCGCACCAATCATAATGGCTTTATTGGTAACCATCAAAATGACCAACGTTGGTTGCCCGGCTTTCGTATCACCAATTATAATCACGCGGTTCGTTTGAATGTCGGAGCCAAGTTGTTGAGCCGAATCCAAGGCCCATTAAATTATCGAGTCGACGCCTATCAGATCTCGGTCAGCGAGCCATTCAAAGTTGACGAAAATTTTATTGAACTTACTAAATCTAGCTTAACGCCAAGCGACGGCGCGCTCACGGTAATGACCTTAAATTGTTTTAATCTTGACCCTCATGTTGAAGCACAAGTACGCGTTAAAAACCCTCGCCAAGACGTTGATGATGATTGGGGCGAAGGGCGCTTTCACACACTGGCCCAAGCGGTGGTATTGCAAGCGAACGTTCCGGACATTGTGGCTTTACAAGAAATTCAAGACAGTGACGGTGCCGAATTGACCGACGTCGTCGATGCATCCGAAACGTATCGATTATTGATCTTAACCATAAAGCAATTAAGTGGCATTGAATATGCTTGGATAGATGTCAACCCTGAGCTCGGCGCCGACGGAGGCCAGCCCGGAGGTAATATTCGTAATGGCTTTCTCTATAACCCTAATAGAGTGAGCGTAGACACGGATTCGCTTCACGTGATCGGCAAGGGAAATTGGGCCTTTGATGATTCGCGCAAGCCATTGGTTTGCGATTTTCTTGAGAAGAAAACGGGTGAGCGCCTCACTGTAATTAACGTACACCTCGCATCTAAGCGTCATCAAGAGAGTATCTTCGCGCCAGTAGATCCTGGCACCGATGGCAAATTAGGCGTTAGGGTAGAGCAAGCACATTTAATTCATCGTGAAGCTCAAAAAACGCTACGCCACGGCAACGAATATTATGTAACCGGAGATTTTAATGATTCCGAATTTAGCCGAACCTTAGACGTTCTTTGTGCTGATGACGCCGTCAATTTAGTTATGCAACTACCAGCAACTGAACGCTATGATTATTGCCATCGAGGTAAACTGCAAGTGTTGATGCACGGTGTCGTTTCTGGCGCACTGGCGGCTTCAGGTAAGGCTGAGTATGAAATCATTCATGGCAACGAATTAATAGGCGTCAGCCCGGGTGAGCAAAGCGATAAGCCGAGTGACCATGCCTATGTGATTGCCAAAATATCATTTTAGTTATTAATTTTTAGATCAATCGCTAAGGGCTTTTAGATCAATCGCTAAGGGCTCTTTGGTTCAATCGCTAAGGGCTTTTAGCTAAATCGCTTAGGGCTTTAAGATCAATTGCTAAGGGCTTTTTAGGGCGAGCTTTAAGCCAATCGCTAAGGGCCTTAGTGTCATCAAGGCCAAAGCTGTCATCAACGTCAAATTTTCAAGCAGGGTGCATTGTTTGAATGCTCAGAGACTAACTGGCGGCGTCAATTGAGTTCAGAGTCTGTGCATCTTGATCTATTGGAAAGACACATTTGAATGTGCTGCCTTCGCCTTCTTCGCTGATGATCTCTAAGTCTGCGTTATGACGTTGCAATACATGTTTCACGATTGCCAAGCCTAGACCAGTGCCACCACCTTCTCTTGATCTGTCGTTGTCTACTCGGTAGAAACGTTGTGTCAAGCGCTCTAAGTGCTGAGCGGCTACGCCAAAGCCATTGTCAGTCACGGAAAATATGGCGGCTTCAGGGCTGCTTTTCCAGCGTATATGAATTACCCCGTTGGCGGGCGTGTAATTAATTGCATTAGTAATTAAATTAGAGAATGCGCTATGCAGCTCGGTTTGCGCTCCAGCAAGCGTTAACGAGTAATCGATGTCTAGCTCTAACGTGTGGCGCTTTTCCTCAATTAAAGGCTGCACGGCTTCAATAATGGTGTTCACCAAATTGGTAATGTCGACTTGTTCATTGGGTTTGATATTTGCCGTGTCTTCTAATTTTGCTAAGTAGAGTAGGTCGCCAACGATCAGCTCCATACGCACGCTCTGTACCTTCATTTGTTCTATGGGCTTGACGAATGTCGCCGGTAATTCTGGGTTATCGCTAAGAATTTCGACGTAGCCTTTAAGTACGGTTAGGGGTGTTTTTAATTCATGTGACACATTCGCCACGAAATCAGAGTGCATCTGATTGACTTTAATCAAGCGGCTTACATCGCGAGCAATAATCATTCTAAGCTTGTTGGTGTAGCGAACACACTTAAAACTGATGACTTGCTCATTGTTTGACATTGAAGTCACCACCACTCCTTGATTTGGTGAGCCTTTTTTCGAATTTGCTTGTTTAAGCAAGGCGTTAACTTCCGGATAGCGGATCAGATCACCAAACCGAACATTATTATCTTCAGGCCAACGAATTCCTAAAACCTTGTTGGCATTTTTATTCGCCCACTCAATTTTGCCATTGTCATCGATTAGAATAATGGCATCTGGTAGTGCGCCAACGGCTTTTCTGAATTCGGTGAGATAGGCGCTTAACTGTCGCTTACGCTTGGCATTTTTTGCATTAGTTCGATTGATAGACCGGTACACATTATAGAGCTGCCCGCTGACCTCTGGCATCGGGTTATGTTTAGAATTCTCAACCCATTTGTAGAGAGTGTCTAGCCGATAGATTTGCCATGCGATTATCCCTAGACAAGCCAGTAACATACACAATAAGACGTGCCCAACCGTGTAGCCAAACAACGCTGCAACGAGCACTAGGCCAATAAACTTCCAGATATCATGTTGCATAGGGGATAATCACTAATGTCGTTTGAGTATTCTCATTATCGATCATGCCCATGTTCAGCAATGCTAGCTAGCGCCCTGAAGTGAGAATCGATAGCCAACACCTCGCACGGTATCTATATAGGTGTCGCAATTATGAGGCTCGAGCACTTTTCGTAAGCGTCGAATATGCACGTCTACGGTTCGATCTTCAACATAAACTCGATCACCCCAAACGTTATCAAGGAGTTGGTCTCGGCCAAAAACTCTGTCTGGGTGAGACAAGAGAAAGTGGAGCAAGCGGAACTCGGTAGGGCTAAGGTCGACATTGTTAGCATCAATGGTCACCCGGTGTTGCATTGTATCGACCTTGATTCGACCAACACTAATGATATCACTGGGGACATCATTATCAGATAAGCGTCGTAACACGGCCTTGATTCTGGAAATTAATTCTTTGGTTGAAAACGGCTTTTTAAGGTAATCATCCGCACCAACATCTAGCCCTTTGATTAAATCGTCTTCATCGTTTTTAGCCGTAACCATAATAATGCCGACATGATGATTGCCTTCGCGTCGAATTCTACTGGCAAAATCGATACCAGAAACACCCGGCATCATCCAATCAAGCAAAACTAAATCTATCTCTTGTTGCTCTAATAGTCTGGCGGCCTGATGTGCATTACTCGCATCGGATACTTCAAAGCCTTCAATTTCTAGAGCCATTCGAACCATATCTCTAATAGCGGCCTCGTCATCAACAATTAAAATATGTGCGCTCACAAAATTTCCTGATCGGTTTAAGTTAAAACAGTGTTTCTTCGATCTCATATTACATAGGTTCAATATTACAAGCTTGTGACAGAAAGTAGCAATACGATTGTTGTTTTAGCGGCTCGATATTTCTCTTGATGAGTTGAAATCACTTTCTATAAATGATCTCAGCCGCTTAAGTTTCTGTAAAGAGTCGAGTAGAATAGCGCCAAAATCATCACACCAGCCTTATTCGTTCTGATATCAGGCGCTAATTTAGACCAATCAATTTTATGACCGACGTGCCAAAACAACAATCTAGTAATCATAAGCTAACTAAACGCTTGCAGCACAATGTTGGTAAAGCGATTGGTGATTTCAATATGATCGAGGCGGGTGACCGCGTGATGGTGTGTTTGTCTGGGGGTAAGGATAGCTACGCTATGCTCGATATACTGATTGAACTCAGACGCCGGGCGCCAATAGACTTCAAACTCGTCGCGGTTAACCTTGATCAAAAACAACCCGGTTTTCCTGAAGATGTTTTGCCACGCTACTTAGATAAGCTCGGCGTTGATTATCGTATCGTTGAAGAAGATACTTACAGTATTGTTACTGACAAAATCCCAGAAGGGAAGACAACCTGCTCTTTGTGCTCGCGCTTGCGCCGTGGAATACTCTACCGCACTGCCAGCGAGCTCGGCGCCACTAAGATTGCCTTAGGCCATCATATGGATGATATGGTCGAAACTATGTTTCTAAACATGTTTCATGGCGCTCGTCTAAAAAGCATGCCACCAAAGCTGGTCAGTGACGATAAAAAACACATGGTCATTCGCCCACTGGCGTATTGTCGCGAGAGCGACCTTGAGCAGTTTTCAGTGTTGCAGAACTACCCCATTATTCCGTGTAATTTATGTGGCTCTCAGGAAAACCTGCAGCGTAAGAAAATTAAAAAAATGCTTTCTGAGTGGGATCAACAGACACCTGGCCGTGTTAACAATGTATTTAAGTCGATGTCGCGACTTACCCCCTCTCATTTGCTGGACCGAGATGTGTTTAATTTTGTTGATTTAAAAACCGAGCATGCCGACCAATTGGCCGAATTCGATATTGCTTTTGATGAATCTCCTATGGAAACACTGATACAGCGTTCAGACGCCAACACTAAGCACTAGTCGTTATCGTGGCCAATCAGCTTTTTTCGAGCGTTAAGCCTAAGCCTTAGTGTCAAAGAGTGCCTAGGTAGCAGAAAGTAACGTTGGGCGTCACCTAGCTGAATCAGCTTTTGTGGCGCAAACCCATATTAGCGCCACTCAATTTAGCTAATGTTACTTGCTCCAAAGTTGCGCTACTCGCCGATCACGCCCACAACCGGTACGGTAAACGCGGTAGCGAATGGGGTTTTTCTTGTAGTAGTCCTGATGATAATCTTCGGCGCTGTAAAACGGCTGGGCGTGGGTTATTGTTGTTACAATGTCATCCTCAAATGGCTTGCTTAATGTTAACTGGGCCAGTGATTTTTCTACGATCGCTTGTTCTTCGCTTCCGTCATAGAAAATGGCTGAGCGGTAAGAGCTACCTTTGTCGCAGAATTGGCCTCTAGGATCTGTCGGATCTATGTGTCGCCAGAAATATTCGACGAGTTCTGAATAACTTACCTTTTTTGGGTCGTATTCGACTTGCACCGCTTCAAAATGCCCGGTTTCGGTATAGGAAACAGTTTTATAGTCAGCCGTTTCTTCTGAGCCACCGGTGTAACCTGATTCTGCACCGATCACACCATCAAGCTTTTCAAAGTCGGATTCAATGCACCAAAAACACCCGCCAGCAAAGACAGCGGTTTTAGTTGCCCCAGTAATCGTGCTTTTTGACGAATCTTCAGCGAAGCCGACATGGGTAATGGCAAGATAAGCAAAAGACAATGCTCCAACAATAGCCAGGCGTGATGCGCTTTTTTTCATGTTTTGAAGTTCCATTAATTGAGAGTCAGTATGTTAACTATATTGGATTAAATGATATGCTGGCGTTTTCAAGCATACCTACAATGAGAGAAGACCGTGCTAGTAGACAAATCATCACTTCCCACTGCTGAACAATTACTTCCTGGTCGAGAGACTGAGATGGCGCTCGAAAATAAGAACTTTATTAATGGTCACCCCTTGAAGTCACCCTATGGTCCAGATGAGTTGGGGCTGGAAGAAGTTCTTGTCGGAATGGGGTGTTTTTGGGGGGCAGAACGCAAGTTTTGGAATACGCCAGGTGTGTTTACCACGGCTGTTGGTTACGGAGCGGGCGTGACGCCCAACCCGAGCTATGAAGAGGTTTGCAGCGGAAAAACAGGGCACAATGAACTTGTTTTAGTGGTCTATGACCCTAAAGTCGTCACGGCGAATGAGTTGTTTAAGATTTTTTTCGAATCGCATAACCCGACTCAAGGTATGCGCCAAGGAAATGATAAAGGCACGCAATATCGTTCGGGTATCTATTATTTTACAGAACAACAAAAACAGGCTGCCGAACAAGCACGTGACCGTTATCAAGAGGCATTGGCCGAGGCTGATTTCGCGTCCATCACCACCGAGATTATAGAAGCCCCAACCTTCTATTATGCTGAACAGTATCATCAACAATACTTAGCAAAAAATCCCAATGGTTATTGCGGGCTCGGCGGAACCGGCGTGACATGTGCAATCTAAGCCCTTGTATGCCTGGAAGCTAACAAACTAATGTCAAACAACGATTTAATTTTAAGCGGCAGCGAAAATACAAGAAAACGTAATCTGACCGCTCGATTTATTTCAACGGGCGTTATATCGATCGTTATAATCGCCGTTGGCATGACGTTGCGCGGTTATTACGTGCTGCGTCTATCTGGTGTAGAAAACGAAGCGCAGCGTGTTGGGGTGAAGGTATCTGAAGTGGTTGATATGGCCCGCATCTCGACCGAAAAAAATCAACGTCGTCACATAGCTCGAGTAGGTGAATCGTTAAAACATATGAGCGCTATTGAGTCGGCTATTATTTACAGTGCCGAGCTGAACGCAATTTGGCCCAAGGCATCGGCAACTAAATTGAACCCCGATGACAGTGCGGCCGCGCGACAATTTCTTGCCAACACGACGTCCAACCACCATGTGCTTGATTTAAACGCGAGCTCTCTGACGGCTTGGGTTGCCGGCCCGACAGACAATGCAAGCATGCTGCCGGTATTGATAAAGTTGAGAGAACCTTCTGGCAAGGTATTTGCGATTGCCAGAGTTAACTACAATTTTGATGAAGCCTTAGAGTTCGCTCAACATTTTGGTTTTCGGCTCCTTGTTTTTTCATTCCTATGCTCTCTTGTTTTGTTTTTGTCTTTGTACTATACCTTTCGCCGCGGTATTCAAACGATTGAGCAGCAAGAAGAGAAACTAAATCATCAGATTGCCCGTCTTTCTAGTTTGTTATCCGACAACAAAGAATTGCAAAAAACCATGAAAACAGCCAGTGCTCGAGCGGTAGAACTCAATGAGCAGTTCTTGCGCAGGGTGGGAGCCGACTTGCATGATGGTCCGGCGCAGATGATAGGCTTTGCGGTGCTCAGACTTAACCAAGTGTCAAAACACGAAGCCGCAAAGTCTTTTGGACATGAGTTTCACGCCGTGCGAGAAGCGCTCGATGAGTCCTTGGATGAAATTCGAGGAATTTCTTCAGGTTTGGTGTTACCTGAATTAGAAACACTCAGCTTAGAACAGTGCTTACGTAAGGTGGTGACTCTCCATAGCGCAAAATCAAAAACTACCGTCGATCAGTATTATCAAGAACTGCCGAATGATATTGAGTTGCCGATAAAGATTTGTGCTTATCGCTTTATTCAAGAAGGCTTAAATAATTCGCATCGACACAGTGGCGCTAAAAAATGTCGACTGTCGGCGTATGTTAAGGGTGATGAGTTAGTAATTTCTTTAAAAGATAATGGTGTTGGTTTTAGAAAGTCTAAGTTGAAGCAAAAAAGCGTCCATTTAGGCTTAGTTGGGCTCAAAGATAGAGTAGAAAGCTTAGGTGGCAAGTTCAGCATCAATAGTGAGCTTGGTTCGGGTACGGCTTTGAAGGTGACTATTAGCTTGGCCGATGACGGGTGAATCTCGACTATTTTAATTCTTGTGTGTTTAATTACATGGAATTTGACTATTATAGTGATTCATATAAAAACATAGATAAGTCTTTGAAATAGAAACTTATCTATAGAACTGGCCTCAATTGGCCTCGTGTATTGAACCTAAATTATGTCTGATTTGATTTCTATAGTGGTCGTCGATGATCACCCTTTGTTTCGTGAGGGTGTCGTAACCACCTTAGTAGAGAGTGGTAAATTTGATGTGGTGGCCCAAGCTGGCGATAAGGAAAACGCGATCATTCAAGCTGAAAAACATTTGCCTGACCTAATGCTACTTGACGTGTCTATGCCAGGAGGAGGGATCGAGACCGCTCAAGCGATAGCCGACCGAGTTCCAATTATTAAAGTTATTATGTTGACCGTATCCGAACAAGAGCATGACGTTCAAGCAGCGCTTAAAGCTCAAGCGCGAGGCTATATTCTAAAAGGGGTTGCATCTGATGATTTGGTTAATATTCTTCAGGATATCAGTCGAGGCGATTCCTATATTTCTCCGAACTTAGCGGTCAACCTTCTTATGCGAAGTTCTGAAGATGCTCATAAAGATACTCCAGATGATTTTGATTTAAATGACCGTGAACGGCAGATTTTAGAAAAGCTTGCGGTAGGTCTTAGTAATCGGGAAATAGCCGATGATATCCACCTGAGCGAGAAAACAGTCAAACATTATATGACTAACATCATGCATAAGTTGCATGTTAGCAACCGAGTGCAAGCGGCGATTAAAGCGTATGAAATGGGTAAGCAAAAGTCTCGAAGATAAGAGCACTCACAGTAGACATAGTATTGGACCTTGGTCTGATGAAGTTGCTACCTTCGCCCATAGTTTTAAATGACTTATGAAGATATATTAAACACTGGTTAGGTAGGGGATACTTAAATCAGCTTCAATAGTTACAAGTTTTGGGTAGGGATTGGGTAATCCTTATATTGAAGTATGATTTATATTTTCGATAAGAGGTTTTGTAGGGAAATCGTTGACGATCGAATTACGTGCTATACCGGAAAACTCTCCCGTTTGGGAGAGTTTTTTTTTGTACTCAATTTGTCGGCTTCGATCGATGCTTGCACTCGAAAAATATAGCTGAACACTTACGTTCTCTTAGAAGTTCCCTCAGAGCTTCTATTGAATACCAACTAAAACATGATGAGTTATGTTAAGTAACTCATCACGTCGTGTTTACCGGTGTTTTCGCCGACCATAATAGTCACCCAATAGCATCTCAAACTGCAAACCAAATTTTATCGCACTTTTGTATGACTGCTCTGGCTGGTCTTTTTCCCAGCGAAAATCAAGTCCAGTTTCCATTGATAACCAATCCCTGAGTATGGGGCGAATATACGTAAAGGTTAGCCCGAATTCCGGAATTGATACAGGGTTCTGCTCTTCCCCCATTACGTAGGCGCTAGATGATATACCGCGCTTGTCGCTTAAAGAATGATGCCAGGTGCTGTCAGCGAACCACTCCCACTGCTCGGCTTCTTCTGTATATTTAACGTTGCCTGTATTGACCCAGATATTTTTGTCGCCGATCAACTTAGTGTGCTCGGCCGTGTTGCTAACACCAAAACCATCTTGCTTGCGCCAAAAAACGGTTTGAGTAGTATGCCAAAATTGGTCATCGGCTATCCGAAACAAATGTCGATATGCTAGTTTTGAATACGGGCTAAACCCTCCGCTTAGCTTGGCGCCAACGGATAAGTCAAATCCGTTGTTATCTTTACTTGGCGAGCGGTAACCTAAGCCAACTAGCCATTCGCTATCATCGTCATCGCTTGAGCGCTGCCCGACACTAGTTAAGCGGTCTTCTCTAATGTCAGTGTTAGCGACATAGTTATCTTCTTCTACTCGGCCTAGAAATGCATTAAACCGATTGCTGACATTGGGCAGTTTGGTTTTGATTCGAACCCGCAGTCGGGGGTCGAAACCATCAATTTCATCTTGTTTAAAACCGATCGAGAGCTTGCCTCGAAAATCTTCACCATTGAACCTTTGCTCATCACCGAATAATCCGTCTAGCCAGCTTGCCGTGTTACACAGCCGTGAATGACTAGACGCTCTCATGCCATCTATCCACTCATCGCTGGCGCGGTTATAGGTGCAACCATTACCCTCGATACTTGTGGGTGTTACTTGATCTTGGCTGTCCTGTATATCGTTTTGGTTAGTACTCTCGTTGGCAAACGCTAAGCCAGGAAGAATCATCACCGGTAATATCAGCTTTTTAAGCAGCACCCTTGATACATTGTCACGTCTACTATTGTCATTCCCCATACTATGCTACTGCCCCCACGCTTATAGCGGTACTAATCTAGAAGTTGTCGTAGTCCTCAGATTGATAATACCTTTCATAGCTTATTTCGTTGGCTCTTAAGGTTCCATCAATGAGCGCTTTTACATCTTGTTCGATTTTCGAGATGTAATCTTGCTGGTCGTTTCGTTCAGCCGATGTTCGTAATGCGCTTCCCCAAACAGCAACGTTAGCGCTGTTGATCTTACGTACGTTGTTGTCTTGCGCCCACTCATTGGCAATTGATACTCCCAATGAGCGAAGTCTCGTTGCCATCTCTTTCTTGTTTTTGGCGGTATCAATCGATGCCAAAAAGCGCTCTGAAACTCGGTTCCAGCCATTTGGGTACAACACAGTTCCCTTATAGAATCGAACAATCCAGCTTAGGTGGGTGTCCAGCACTTTGGGGTCAGCTGACCCGATGTTGCGATTATTGAGATACCCATCGACAAAGACTTTCTTACTTGGGATGTCAGATGGCCAATTGTTGTCGTTTATTACAGTGTTGCAGCCACTAAGGACTAGTAGCAATAAGATAATTGAAGTTTTTGGTGATTGTTTCAGCATAAGTAATCTGATTTCGAGTATGAAATTTTTATTTGTTAGTATAATTTTGTAATGATAATAGGCGAAATTTAAACCAGATATCGATTATTTCAGGAACTTTGTTAACGTCAGCCGCATTCGTTAGATTAGATAATACCTTTATTATCAACGTTATTTAGAAGACGGTTTGTTAAGTTTCGTAATATATGCTCTGGCGATGTTGGAAAATTGACTAGAACATTGTCTAATAGAGGGGTCTTTAAGACATTGGGTCAAAATTCGGGTAAGCACACTAGTTTAAATATGGATGTATTTAAATCGTGTCGGTGAATCCAAATAGACAATTATTTAAACCTTTTTCTGTGTCCTTTGGGCTCAGTGCTAATGGTTTATACATCAATTTTAGCGCACACACTGTAGGGGTATATTGTGGATCTAAGAAAACGTCGCAGCCAAGAAAAACTTCAATTGGCATTAGCGCAACATTTACAAAACAAAACTATCGACGAAATTACGATCGGCGAGCTAACTAAAACAGCTGGCGTTAGTCGACAAACGTTTTATTCAAATTTCGATAGCAAACAATCAATTTTATTATCGCGAATTGAGTCTCTCTTTGAAAAGGCATGGACTAAGACAGAAGTGCTTATCCAGAACTCTGAGATAGGTCGTGAAGAGTTCGTCGAAGTGAGTGTTCGCAACTTACTCGAAGAGTGTGATAAAGAGCGCACAATGATGCGAGCGGCCTTTACGGGCCGAGCGGGTATTCAGTGCTTGTCGTTATTGAAAATATTGATTTCACGTTTGATCTCAGACCGTATTTTGTTTCAATTCAATCATAACTTTAATGCCCGGCAGCTGGATACAATTTCAGATTTTTACGCTGGGGGTATTATTGGTACGGTTCAAGGTTGGTTGATTGACGAGACATCAATGAAAGATATTGCATCGGTTTCACGTCAAATCGGCCGCCTAATACCTCATGGTTTAGATGGCTATATAGCCAAGCCCTATTAGATAAGGGTGTTGGTTTTGTAAGGCTAAGGGCGCTCGAGTTATCGAGCGCCTTTTTTTGTCTGTAGCAAAAATGCATTTTGCACTTCTGGCGGCAGTGGTTGATACTCTAGCCTATGGAATCATTATTAGAAGTAGCGAAACGCGCCGCACGTTTGGGCGGTGAGGTGATCACCGCTGGAGCACAAAACTTGAGCACCCTTAACGTGCAGCAAAAATCGCCGCATGATTACGTATCAGAAGTTGATCGAGGTTCAGAAAAAGCGATAAGCCAAGCTATTTTCGAGGCCTTCCCCAATCATCAAGTACTCGGCGAAGAATACGGAACAATTGGCGCTAATGCTGACGTTCAATGGATTGTTGATCCATTGGACGGCACCACCAATTTTTTGCGAGGAATTCCACATTACGCGGTATCAATTGGCGTTTTAGTTGATGGTGAGCCCCAGCACGCGGTCGTTTATGATCCATTCAAAGATGAGATGTTTTGCGCGTCTAAAGGCCATGGTGCAAGCCTCAATGGTCAAGCCATACAAGTGAGTGACATTAGTTCGTTAACTGGCGGGCTGTTTGCCACTGGCGTGCCGTTTAGCGGTGACAACTTGCAAAAAATTGACTGCTTTACAAGTACCATGGTTGATATTTTAAAGGCGCAAACAAGTGGAATTCGCCGCCTAGGGTCGGCCGCACTTGATCTGGCGTATGTCGCCGCTGGACGTTACGATGGCTACTGGGAAGCAAATCTCAAAATCTGGGATATCGCGGGTGGTGCTTTGTTAGTAAGCGAAGCCGGGGGGCTTGTGTCAGACCTACAAGGCCGTAACAACTATTTAACCAGCGGTCATATCGCCGCCGCCTCGCCTCAAGCGCACAAGGATTTGGTACAAATCACGTCGCGCCATTACCCGTTTTAGCCAATAGCGGCTCAAAAAAAGAATAAAAAAAAGCCCTGTTCACAAACACTACTGTGTAAGTAACAAGGCTTTGAGCGTAAGTTATGTCTAGCTATAAACGGAGTGAGGCTAGTGCGTGCGACCCATCTGTATGGATCGAACTTTCACGCGTTTTTGTTCTTTGGCCTAATGGTCAGATAGCTCGTTAAAAGCAACTAATCCAAGTAGTACAAGAGTGACAATAGTCATGATTTCCACAATAGCACCTGTAAAATGGTTAAAAAATTTCAGTTATTCGTAAGTTGCGTAGCGGGTCTGCTGCGCCGACACCGTTAATATGCGCTAAGTGCCAATGTTTTTAAAATGGTTAAATCTTATGCTTGACATTCCTTTTGGTTATGTTTCATTGTTTAACATTCTCCTTAAAAGAATATCTTATTAGTTTAGAAGTTTT
>JALZVW010000040.1 GCA_023301745.1 Arenicella sp.
AAGGCCAAGCGCGCGCTTTTCTGAATATGTGCACTCACCGTGGCGCAAAAATCATTGAAGACCATGAGCCGTGGTCTGGCAGCTCGAAGCGATTAACCTGCCCTTTCCATGCTTGGACGTTTAATAGCGCCGGCAAACTTGTAGGCCAACCGGGAAAAGAAGGTTTTGAAGGCTGCGAGATAGGCAAACGAGATTTAATCGAAGTGCCTTGCACCGAACATATAGGGCTTGTATTAGTAAGGGCCAACCCTGATGGCGCGCCGATCGACGCCGAGGAATTTCTTGGCGACTTCGAAAATGAATTAGCCCAACTGGAATTATGGCGGGCCGAGCCAGTTAAAAAAGGCGTCCTTACCGCTGACTCTAATTGGAAATTTGCACTTGATACCTATGGCGAAAGTTATCATTTCGGAACACTGCACAAATCGACGATTGCCAAAACCAACTATAACGATAAAAACGTGTTCGAACCCTTTGGCAAACATCATCGTGTCTCCTTCCCTAAATTCAGCCTAGGTGACTTGCTCGATATGGACGAAAGCCAGTGGCCAGATTATGAATACGGCGGCGTTCACTTTCTATTTCCAAATACAGTTATATTTTATGGGGCTGTTGCCGCAGATATGTTTTTCACTCAAGTGTTTAGGTTATTCCCAGATGGCGTTGACAAAACTCGTTGCCAATTTGCGGTATATGCCCCCTTTGGTGTCAAATCTGAGGAACATAAACAGAGCTGCGTAGCGGCCTACGACGCAACCGCTACCGTAGTACAAACCGAGGACTATCGGGTAGCCTCACATGGCTTTGATAATTTGCTGACTGCGCCCAAAGACCATCATGTGGTTCTCGGTGCCAATGAAATGGCACTTCAGGCGGTGCATAAACACATTGCCGGCGTGATTAAAATGCCTCTCACACAAACTTAAAACACCCTCTGATTATTGTTTTTTGAAACCACGGTTCTAATATCACACTACGGTCTAGAGTTCCGTTTTAACGCAAAACAACGAAGGCAACAGCTTACGTTATCGATTGAATAGAGAAACAATGAAGACACACAACACAATGGCCGCCGTCGCCTATTCTGATGACACTGAATTTCGACTTGAACGTGTCGAAATTGACTCTCCTAGAGCAGACGAAGTGCTTGTCGAGATCAAAGGCGTGGGGGTTTGTCATACCGACCTCGTGTTTCGTTCAGGCAATATACCCTACCCCTTCCCGGCCGTGTTTGGGCATGAGGGCAGTGGTGTGGTTCAAGCCGTTGGCGACGACGTAGACAAGGTCGTCGTTGGCGATCATGTGCTCGTAACGTTTCGCTCTTGTGGCGATTGTAATCGTTGCAATCAAGACGACGCAGCGTATTGTCATAACATGCCTTTACTCAATGCAATAGGCAGTCGAGAAGATGGCAGCAGCGCCTTAAGTAATGAGGACGGCCGCGTCGCTTCGAACTTTTTCGGGCAATCATCTTTTGCCGCTCACTCGATTACTTACCAACGGAATTTAGTAAAGGTTGATAAACATTTACCAATTGAGTTACTCGGCCCGCTAGGTTGCTCGGTGCAAACCGGCGCGGGTTCTGTGATGCGCTCGTTAGATGCGCACCAGGGATCGACGATAGTCATTGCTGGCGGCGGTTCAGTTGGGCTGTGCGCGGTGATGGGCGCGGTGATTCAACAATGTTCAACCATTATCGTACTCGAGCCAATGGCAAGCCGGCGCGAATTGGCTAAAGAACTCGGTGCCACGCACTGCATTGATCCCGGCGCGGTCGAAAACTCAGCTAAAGCAATTCTTGATATTACCTCATTTGGCGTCGACAACGCCTTAGACACAACAGCACTAGCCTCAGTACAAAAAGTACTTTTTGACAGTCTGGGCCCGAAAGGCACGCTCGGTTTAGTCGGCATTGGCGCTGAAGACTTCGCCCTGCCCTGCACCGTCAATGATCTGTTTGCTGGAGGCAAGACCATTAAGGCCATTGTTGAAGGTGATAGCGACCCAGATAGCTTTCTACCCGAACTAGTTGAGCACTTCGAAGCTGGGCGCTTGCCAATAGAACGCTTAATAACAAAATATAAACTGAGCGAAATCAATCAGGCGATCGCCGATCAGCACTCAGGAGCTTGCATTAAAGCCGTACTAATACCCAGTGCATTAACTGACTAACAGAGCACTACCCAAAAAGTGAAGTAGGTTAAACGCTATTCCAGTCTTGGGTCTGTGCCCATTCAGAAAATGTGGTGAGCGTGACAGGCAAGTGCTTTAGAAAACTAGTGGCGTCTACTTTCACCGGCGATTCTGGCTGATCATTATACCAATTATAGAATTTTGCCATTCCGTGATAAGGGCTGCCAGCTGGCACTTCTCTTGAGCCGGTAACCATCTCACTCATATTTCCAGCAAAAACTTGTGGCTCAAGGCTGCTGAATTTGATTTCGCGACCCGAAACGTCGCTAAGAACTTTCGCAACCTCATGGCCAGTTAACGCCTGCGGGCCGCCAACCGTAAACGTCTCGCGTTTTAGCGCATCATTGACAACGGCACACGCACTTAACTTCGCTAAGTCTTCCAAGCAAATCCAGCTCACTTTTAAACTTTCGCTGGCGGGGTAGACAAACGTATTTGTACTGACGATCGTCGGCTTACACCACCGACGAATAAGATTGTCCATGAATACAGCTGGCCGCAGAATCACATAATCTACGCCAGATTCTCGAATCGATTGCTCGATGCTACGCCGACCATCATGCGCGGTGACACCCAAATCATCATCAGCGATCACACAACTGGTGTTGAAAACGATTTTCTGTAAGCCAGATGCCGCCGCCGCGGCCGCAATATTACGGCCGTAAGAGACAGCAACCTCTAAGTCATGCGCAAAAGGCAGGTGCATAGCAACCGCATCGACTTGCGAAAATGCGGCTTCAAGCGAAGCTTGATCAGTGATGTCCGCCGACAATGTCTGTAGATCTGCAAACGGAGTCTGGTGCATGGCATCGAGCCGTCGAGCGCCGGCAATCGGCGTTACGCCGGCTTCCTTTAATGCGGCAACCAATGGCAGCCCTTGATCAGCAGAAGCTCCCAGCACCAGCACTTTTTCTATCTTTGACATTTGAATTAGCCTATTTCAGCAACCAGAGCCGCTGTATCAAAATAATGAATTTGAAGCTCAACAAGTTTGCCGTCAACCACCCGGCCAACTTCACTGACTGTTTGGGTAAAACGTCGCCCAGTCTTTTTAGACGTGACGGTAAAATCAACAATCACGGCACCCCATTCCTTACCGCCGATAACTTCCTTAATTACCGGCGCAGGGTCATCAAAGTGCGCCATAACAGCAGGATAGAGGCGTTGCAAGGCGTCTTTACCTTCCCACAGCCCGCCATAAGGCAGAGATTCAGGCTCAACAACAGTAAAGTCGTCGGATAAGAGTTCATGCACACCTTCCCAGTCACCCTTACCCATCCTTTGGTAAACACCACTCAGAACTTCTGCTGCTGTCATAGTCATTTAAGTGTCTCTCTAGAATTGAACGCGCTTGGTATAACCGCCATCGACAACCAAGTTAGTGCCGGTTGTGTAAGGAGAAGCCGGGCTCGCCAAAAACACCACCGATTTAGCCACATCTTTCGGAGTGCCAAATCGACCCAAAGGCATCTGAGCAACAGTGGCATCATAAAAGGCACGATTACCGTCTTTGATGTTCGCCCAGTTGCCGCCAGCAAATTCGATTGGCCCAGGTGATACACAATTTACACGAATGCCTTGGGGAGCCAAGGCTTGACTCAATTGTGAGCTATAAGTCAGCATCGCCGCCTTAATCGCATTATAAGCTTGTGGCACAAAGAACTTTTCCACACCGGCGGTAGACGCCATTAAAAGAATCGAGCCGCAATCCGATGTTTCCAGCGAAGGCGTTAGCACTTCAACACCTTTAACAGCACTCTTGATATCAACATTCAAACAAACATCCCAGTCGGCCGTTGCACCAAGACCGGAAGCACTCGCGGTATGAATGAAAATATCGCAACCGCCAAGTTCTTCAAGCGCCGTTTCCAACCAAGCCGCATAGCCTTCAGGGTCTTCAGCAATATTAACAACCGCGCCGTGAACCTTACCGGA
>JALZVW010000041.1 GCA_023301745.1 Arenicella sp.
TCGACGTGTTTAAACACTTCAGGATGAATCATGCCACTACCCAAGACTTCAATCCAACCTGTTTGCTTGCAGATTCGACAACCTTGCGGTTCACCCTGATCATCAGCGCAGAAGACACAGCTTATATCTACTTCAGCCGATGGCTCTGTGAACGGAAAATACGAAGGCCGTAGACGAATCTTCAACTCAGTTTCAAAAAACTGTTGCAGAAAATGTGTGAGCACTCCCTTTAGATCAGCAAACGATATACCCTGATCGACCATCAAACCTTCGACTTGATGGAACATCGGCGTGTGAGTCACATCTGAGTCACAGCGATATACTCGCCCCGGTGCAATGATATTGATCGGTGGCTTCTCGCTCAACATATAGCGAGCTTGTACTGGTGACGTGTGAGTGCGCAAAAGATACGAGCCTTCGGCCCCCTCCTCTGTCTCAACATCAGAGCCTTCCGCTGCTTCTATATAAAAAGTATCGTGCATAGCACGGGCCGGATGTTCAGGCGGGATATTCAAGGCTTCAAAATTATGGAAATCGTCTTCAATTTCAGGGCCGGTGGCAACGCCAAATCCCATCGCTATGAAAATATCTTCGATACGTTGCATAGTGCGCGTTACTGGGTGTATGCCACCCGTGCCAATACCGCGGCCAGGCAAACTAATATCAATCTTCTCGGCGGCCAACGCGGCGGCTAATTCAATCGCGTCTAACTCCGCTTTTTTGTTATTTAATAATTGAGCAACTTGTTGCTTGACTGCATTCACCTTATCACCAAACTTCGGTCTCTCTTCATGCGGTAAGCTACCGATTTGTTTGAGCTGGTTGGTCAACTCACCCTTTTTACCAAGGTAGTTAACACGCAGCTCTTCTAATCGAGCAGGTTTCTCTGATATCGCAATAGCCTCGATGGCTTGCTCCAGAATAGTCTGTAAGTTTGAATCGAGTGAGTCAGTCATGTATTTTTATCTCTAATTTGAACGAGTAGATAGCAAAAGAGGAAGACCACTGGCCTTCCTCTTTTATTCTTAGAAATCTAAAGCATTAGAGCTCTAAGCATCAGCCTCTGAATAGATCAAAAGCTTATATCGGCTTAAGCCGCTAAAGCCGCTTTCGCTTTTTCAGCTAATTGTGCGAATGCCGCAGCATCGTGTACGGCAATATCAGCCAGCACTTTACGATCTAGCTCAATTTCAGCTTTCATCAAACCGTTGATAAAGCGACTGTAGTTGATACCATTCAACTGCGCTGCAGCTGAAATACGCGTAATCCAAAGACGACGGAATTGGCGTTTACGTTGACGACGATCGCGATACTCGTACTGACCAGCACGTGTAACAGCTTGCTTAGCAACACGAAAAACGTTTTTACTACGTCCTCGGTAACCCTTAGCTTGGGCGATGACTTTCTTGTGTTTTGCTCGGGCGGTGACGCCGCGTTTTACTCTAGGCATTTTTTATGTCCTCTCCGAGGAGCCAAAAGCTCCCCAAATCTCATTTAGGTTATGCGTATGGCATCATTCGTTGAATCAACTTGGCATCGGGTGACGATGCAAGCAGCTGTTTACGCAAATGGCGTTTACGCTTAGTCGATTTCTTGGTCAAAATGTGACGCAAGTGAGATTGAGAGCGTTTAAATTTACCGCTGCCCGTTTTTTTGAAGCGTTTTGCAGCTCCACTATTACCTTTAATTTTAGGCATGATTTCTCCAAGTGCTATCGCACCGTTGCCGTTACTTGATAGCCGAGAGAAGTTTAAAAGTTGCACTTCAATCGGCCCTAATATGAGCTCACAACCAGAACATTCTGATCGGCCCGTCTTACTAAACATTCAAACCCAAAATATTTGAGTTTAAATTAGTCGTTAAGCTGAGTACTTCCTCAACTCAAAGTTTTTCTATAATGTGTTGAACTAATTACTTCTTCAACGGCCCTAACACCATAACCATCTGTCGGCCTTCCAATTTAGGAAATTGCTCGACTGCGCCAAATTCAACTAAATCGGCTTCGACACGCTTTAGCAATTTTAGACCAAGGTCTTTGTGTGCCATTTCTCGACCGCGAAAACGAATAGTTACTTTCGTCTTATCACCATTACTCAAAAACTTTTGCAGCTTTCCGAGCTTGATGTTGTAGTCACCAATATCAGTGCCTGGGCGAAATTTAATTTCTTTAACTTGAGTTTGCTTTTGATTCTTACGAGCGGCGGCCTTGCGCTTGCTGTCTTCGTACAAAAACTTACCATGGTCCATTATGCGACAAACTGGAGGATCGGCATTTGGTGAAATTTCGACCAAATCCATGCCAGCTTTTTCTGACATGTCTAACGCAACTGCACGATCAACAATCCCGGCTTGCTCACCGTTTTGATCAATTAATCGAATGCTCGGCGCGGTGATACTGTCGTTCATGCGCTGTTTTTTCTTAATGGCTATGGTAATACCTCTAACTTAGTTAAAATTTGCTGGCGCGACACGAATACAGAAAGTTTAATAACCATGTTCAGTCACGACTGCGGCATTTGCTGAAACGCTAATAACGCCTCAGACAAATTAATTAATCATCACGAATACAACAATGTGATTCGCAATCATTCAAATCGAATGCGGATTCTAAAACCTAATCAAGCCCGCCTCAATAGCTGCCTCTAATAAAAACCACAAAATCGTGTAGAAACAACGATAAAAAGCGCCAAATAACTAGTATTTCGCGCTTTTCACGTAAAACTGGTAGACGCGAGTGGATTCGAACCACCGACCCCCACCATGTCAAGGTGGTGCTCTAACCAACTGAGCTACGCGTCTAGAAATCTAGGAGCGCGACAATATCAAACAGTGTCAATGGTTTCAACGCTTTTCGCTATTGTTTTTAAACGTGAGCGAGGGTTAAATTTTTGCTGGCTTGCCACGGATTAGATTTTGCCCGCAAAATCGATGCTCCCAAGCCTTGCGGCTGGGATTTTAACTAAGCCACGCTGGCGCTAAAAATGTAAAGAACTGTAAGCAAAAATGATAATCAATTGCAATTTTTCCTCTGCGGTCCAATACTATATGCACTTCACAGGCCTGTAGGGGGCTGTACAAACCATCATTAACAAGAGGATTACACATGGACATGATGAAAATAGCGACGCAACTACTAGCGTCAAAATTAGGGGGCAATGCCGGTGGAAACAGCGACATGGTTCAAAACGTAATCGGTAGTTTACTTGGTGGTTCAGGTGGCTCAGGCCTTGACCTAGGTTCAATCGTAGGCAACCTAAAAGAAGGTGGTTTAGGCGATGTGGCCGAATCATGGTTAGGCGATGGCGACAACGCACCTATCTCAAGTTCACAGCTCGAGAGCGTATTTGGTGCTGATAAACTTAAAGATGCGGCTCAACAACTTGGCACCGACGAAGGTTCACTACTCAGTGGTCTGCAAGATATGTTGCCACAAGTTGTCGACAAATCATCAAGCGGTGGCAGTCTTCTAGATTCAGTCGGCGGCATCGGTGGCTTGGCCAGTTTAGCTGGAAAGTTTTTAAAATAAGTAGACACGCATTAAACTAGCCGCACTTGTTTAGTTACCGTGCGCACAGTAAAGGGGCTATCTGGTGATATCAGATGGCCCTTTTTTGTTGGGCGGTAAGATACACTCATGAAGCAGTAGCGGATTAATCCGGCTAGAGGCTCTTTAATATAGCTGTGTACTTAATGCTTACTGTAGTATAAATAGCAATAACAACAAAAATCTAATAACAACAAAACACTGAAAAATCGAATGAATTTAGCGAATAAAATCCTTATTGCACTGTTACTTGGCATCGGCATTGGCCTGATCATTAATATACTGAACCTGGGAGCAATTGCATGGGTTGACCAATACATTATTAATGGCGTATTCCATGTTGTTGGTAAATTATTTGTAAACGCATTGAAAATGCTCGTCGTGCCGCTGGTTCTGTTTTCATTGATTCCTGGGATAATTGGCATCGGTGACATTAGATTGCTCGGTCGCATTGGCACTAAATCATTCGCCCTTTACATTGCCACTACTGCGATCGCGATTACCACAGCCATCATATTCGCTGTCGGCTTTAAAGTAGGCGTTGGCAGCAGCATCTCAATCGAAGCCGCCAGTGATTTTGAGGCTAAGGAGCCAAGAACGTTCGCCGATACCTTAATAAGCATCATCCCGCCTAATCCCATTCAAGCGCTTGCTCAGGGAGACATGTTGGCGATTATTTTCTTTTCAATTTTCTTTGGTATCGCCCTACTCTCAGTAGCAAAACGCGCGCCCGAATTGATTAAGGTTATTGACCAGATCAACGCTACCGTTATGCAAATGGTCACTATGGTTATGTGGTTTGCGCCCTATGCGGTATTTTGCTTGCTGGCAAAAGTAATCGCTGAACTTGGGCCGGATATTATCGGCAGTTTAGCAAAGTATTTTTTCGTATTGATAGCCGCACTGCTTTTCCATATGTTGGTCACACAAATGTTGTTGCTGAAATTATTTACCGGCTTAAGCCCAGCAAAATTTCTCAAAAAAATCCGCACTGCACAAATCTTTGCTTTCAGCACCGCCAGTTCAGGCGCCACTATTCCAATCACTCTAAAAGCAGTTCAAGACCGCTTAGGGGTTAATAAATCGGTAGCGTCTTTTAGCGTTCCATTCGGCGCCACCATCAATATGGATGGCACGGCTATGATGCAGGGCGTGGCAACGGTATTTATCGCTAGCTTATATGGTATTGAGTTAGGCTTAGGTGGTTATGCAACCATTATTTTAACCGCCGTGCTAGCCTCCATTGGCACGGCAGCAGTGCCCTCTGTTGGCACTGTAATGCTGGTGATGGTGTTTGATCAAGTTGGCTTACCGGCCGAAGCCATCGGCTTAATTATCGGTGTGGATCGTGTGCTTGATATGGTTCGCACATCGGTTAATGTCACCGGCGATGCTGTGGTTAGCACTATTGTCGCAAAAAGTGAAAGCCGGCTTGACGTCGATATCTACAATGACCCAGATGCAGGTATGTTAGACGAAGGTGATGTTGGAATTCACCTAGATGAAACAGGGAACATCAAGCCTTCATAGTGAAACCACAGGTCGTGCAGGTAGATACCGATATCAGCCTATTACTAAATTCCTAAGGATCCATAAGAATCTTGAATGCGCTCCAAGGCGATCATCATCGCCGCGGTGCGCAAATCTGGAATGCGATTGTCGCTGCGCCACTTCTTACTGATCACTTGGTAACCTTCGCGCATCACATCATCTAAACCAGATCGAACTAAATCCAACTCGGTTGGGCCTTCAATGATTTTTTCTAAATGCTTAGTCGGAAACTTTGACCCGACCATTTCTTCGATCGCTTCAACCATCTGTAAGGTTTGCTTCTCATGTTGGCGACGTTGCATTCGACCAAAGCGAATATGACTCAAGTTTTTAACCCACTCAAAGTAAGATACCGTCACACCACCGGCATTCGCGTATAAATCAGGGATAATTAAACAGCCCTTGTCTCTTAATATCTCGTTCGCGGTAAATGTAATTGGCCCGTTAGCGGCTTCGATAACGATATTCGCTTTAATATCATTCGCATTTTCTCTGGTGACGATGCCCTCCATCGCGGCTGGGATAAAAATATCACAATCCATCGTTAGAACGCTGGTCGAATCAGAAGTGTAACCGCTATAACCTTTAACGCCGCCGTTTTCATGGATGTGTTTATGTAAACCGTCAATATCGATTCCGTTTTCATTGACCACCGCGCCATCGCGCTCCATCACACCAACAATAATCGCGCCATCTTCTTGAGATAAGAATTGTGCCGCGTGATAGCCCACATTACCCAGCCCCTGCACAACGACGCGCTTGCCATCCAGCGTACCGGATAAGCCGGCCCATTTAATGTCCTCAGGGTGCCTGAACGCCTCTTTTAAGGCATATTGAATGCCGCGCCCAGTGGCTTCAACTCGACCTCGAATGCCACCTTTACTCACCGGCTTGCCAGTCACGCACGCCCAACTATTAAGATCCGATGGGTAAAGACGCTTATATTCGTCGGCCATCCATGCCATTTCTCGTTCGCCGGTACCCATATCTGGCGCTGGCACATTTTGAGCGGGGCTAATCAACGACCGTTTAGCTAACTCTTGCGTAAAGCGGCGTGTAATTCGCTCGAGTTCATGTTCTTCCCATTCACTCGGGTCAATCACTAGCGCACCCTTAGAGCCACCAAATGGCGCTTCAACCAAGGCACATTTATAGGTCATTAATGCCGCCAATGCCTCGACTTCATTTTGGTCTGCGTGTGGCGAATATCGAATACCGCCTTTAACCGGTTCACGATGCTCTGAGTGCACAGAACGATAACCGGTGAAGGTAAATAACTTATTTCTGAGTCGCACGCCAAAACGTACTGTATAGGTAGAATTAGCCACCTTTATTTTATGCCGTAAACCCTCGGAAACACCCACCAAGTCTGCCGCTTGATCGAACATTCGTTCAACCGACGACAGAAAAGTTTCAGTTTGTTTTGTCATCTCTCCTCCTCAGATAGATGAATAATTAGTTTATTGAATTCATGAATTTTGCAAACGCAGCCAACGCACCATGAGTTGCTGGATGCTTGTCAATTGTCATTAAGGTTTTACTCCCTAAGCCTCGATTATACAAGTCAAATATTCGCTGCGAATCAAATTCAGTTTCCATGTCTAAATATGAGGTCGATAAGCGCAAAGTCTGCGTTTTTTCGGGTATACCAAAGTCACTTCCGGGCAAGGTAGCAATGTGATACTCAGCAAGCAGGTGACGCGCCAGGTCGGCCGAGGTGCTGATACCAAGGTGGCTCAAACCAGATCGATATTGATCGAAATTAGCCGCGATGTAAAAGCCGCCTTGCGCACTCGAACAACGCACCCCCATGCCAAGCAAGGCGTCTCGAATATATCGCGTACGCACGCCATGTATGGCACAACAATCGACCACATATTGCTCTATGTCATCGTGCTCTTGATAAGCCGCAATCGCGGCATATTGAATCGGTGCCGAAACCCCGGACCAAGTCTCACTCGCAAACACCACCATTTTTTGCAGTAGTTGCTTGCCGAGTTCCGAGTCGGGAAATAAAGCGACACCCAGGCGCCAACCACCGATAGACAGATGCTTACTCAAGCCACCAAAGACAAACGTACCTTCTGGGTAATATCGAGATATCGATCTGTGTTCAATACCACCGTGACAAACCTGAGAGTAAATTTCGTCACTTAATACCCAAATATTTTTTGCACGGCAATAGGTAGCCAATTGTTGCAAAGATTCATCGCTCATAACTTCCCCAGAGGGGTTATTCGGGCTATTGATTACCAACAACTTGCAAGGATTATCTGAGGCGTTTATGAGCGTGTCCAACGCCTTAAGATCAAGCTTGTAGTTATCTTCGACCTTTGATGGAATATAGCTGACTTTATTACCTAACAAATGAGCTTGAGGCGCATAACTTACCCACGACGGTGTCGGTAGAAACAAGTCGGCGCCCATCACCATTTGCAAACCGTAAATCAACGATTTACTGCCTGGCCCAATTAGCACTTGAGAGGAAGAAAACGGCCTGCCTAACTTGCTTGTATAATAACTCGCAACGCTATCAATTAGCGCAGGCAAGCCACGAGCGGGTAAGTAACTCTTTTTATTTGCGCTGTCGCTGAGTGACTTCTGGAGCCGCGGATGCACGTCAAAGCGAGACTCACCAAAGCCCATATGGAACGCCTGCTCACCTTGTTGCCATAATTGATTGACGGCTTCATTGATAAATAAAGTGGATGAAGGCACTAGGCCATCGAATGCTGGGTTAAAAAAATTGTTGTTTGTGTCCATTGATCTCATTAGCGGAAAGTGAAGATGATATGAATTGGAATAAAAAAAGCCTGCGCTCAAAAGTTTTGATCGCAGGCCTCTTTTAACACTATAAAACAGAAAAACGTCTAGCTAGAATTCGTAGAGCCCTTTGAGGTACCAAGAGCCACCTTCGTAGTTGGCGACAGTACGACGAGGGAATTGAAGACCCACACTTTGACGATTAGCAAACACACCGTCATTGTCAATTTCATCAATAAACTCATCAAAAATATTAGACGCACCTAACACTAACTTCAAATTATCACTGGCCTGCCAAGAAACCTCTGCATCAAAGTAAACCACCGAATCGATCTCGGCGCTTCGATTACCAGCGTCACCGTTAATCGTGCCACGTTCATCGAAATGATCACCATAAAAATTAGCTCTAACCAATAGACTCACGGCCTCATTTAAGAAGGTGTTGGTCGTCAATGTAAATCGATCTTCGGGATAATTATTTTCAATGTCTTCTATGGTTGCATCGCTGACCGGGTTCAAGCCTTGCACTTGTGTTTGGCCTGTTACGTCAATTTCATTGTGCGCATACGCAAAAGTAAGCGATGTACTGGTGTTGCCCCAGTCGATTGAACCATTCAACACAACATCAATGCCTTCGTGCTCTAGATCGAGCGCGTTAGTATAGAAAGATAAGGTGCTATCCAAGGTGCCAACAACAGGAATGTCGCCGGTACGATAAATTCGATCGTCAATTTCAACGTTGTAATAATCAACGGTTAGGTCCCACGCACTGCCTAAACTGGTGGCAAAACCAACGCTAATATTGGTTGATTCCTCTTCCACTAATTCACCACCACCGGCCGCAATAGCCGCCGCACTTGTGGCTGGCACTAGGCCTTCTAAAACGAGATCGCCGGTTCGGCCATCAAAGGTCGTAATAATAGATGAAATATTAGCTTGCCCAGGCGTTGGAGCATGAAAGCCGGTAGACACAGCGCCACGCAAAGTAAACGCATCGTTCACACTATAACGCGTCGCTACTTTACCATTGACGGTGGAGCCAAAATCAGAGAAATCTTCATAACGAACGGCATATTGCATTAGCCACTTATCACTGATGTCGTGTTCCAAGTCAGCATAAACAGCAATGTTGTCGCGATCAAACTCACCGGCATCTTCAGCGCTCGGCGGCGTGAAACCGCTCGGCCCTGCGCCAACCGTTGAATTCGCATCGCCGAGCAATGCAGTCCAAGTCTCTTCACGCCATTCAGCGCCATAGGACAATGACAGGGAGTCACTTAACAGCGTTGAGAAATCAGCATTCAAGGTTATCTCTTCTTGTTCATAACCACCGACGTCAAAATCTTGTACTGGCGTTCCATCTGCCAACAACGGCAAGCTAGGGTTTATCGTATTATTAAGGAAGTAATCTAACTCGTTTTTGCCATAGCCAACACTAAAATCATAAGTCGTACCGCCAGCAAACTCGCCTCTAAGACCAGTTACAAAGCTCACATCGGTTTGATCACCATCAAGAAACGGCGTGAAACCAACATTACAAAGTTGTAGATCGGGGTTTTGGGCACACGTGCTTGTTACGGCTGAGTTTGAGAGATTGCGATAGAAAAACCGATAGCGACCTTCAGTGTCAGCGTAGTTACCAAAAGAATACAACTCAGAACCATTAGCGAGTTCGATTCCAGAATTCCATGCAAACCTTAACGCTTGCGTTTCTGGACGCCCCCATGTTTGAGTGAATGGTGCATCGCCAAAAGGTGAGTCTGCTCCAACTCCCTCAACGCCAGCATCGATCAGAGCCTGTGCGTCTGGGCGAATAACGCCACGAGACAAGGCATCGTTGTCGACAAACTCTACGCTTGCATTTAAAAAGCCAGTTTCCGAAATCTTAAAGCCGAGATTTGCCGCCACTTTCAGGCTGCTTTCACCTTCATAAAATTCGCCGTATGTGACTTCAGCGTGACCGCCTTCATTCGCATCTTTGTACTCAAAGTTCATGACACCGGCAATCGCATCAGAACCATATTGAGCCGCCGCGCCATCGCGCAGAACTTGTATATTTTTTAAGGCAATACTTGGGATCATACCGATATCAACACCGTGCGAGCCATTACCTGCAGCGGGGGCAAAGAACTGTACTAACGAAGAGCGATGACGGCGCTTGCCATTAACTAAAACGAGTGTTTGGTCAGGCGACATGCCACGCAGAGACGTTGGTCGAATAAACGCGCTACCATCACCGGTTGCCGGTGTTGCCGTATAAGATGGCACCAATGCTTTTAGGTTATCGGTGATATCGGCGCCATTGCCAAGCGCCGAAAAATCGTCGCCACTAATAACATCAACGGGTACGGGGGAGTCACTTGCTGACCTAGCTCGTGCGCTACGGCTACCCAAAACAACAACTTCTTCTAAACCACTGGCTTCTTGCTCCTGAGCATAAACTTCAGCGGCGCCAATGCTCGCACTGGCGATGGCCAAACTTATTACGCTCGGGGTCAGTCTTTTTGGTAATGATTTCACGTCTAATTCCTCTTCAATATTTTGTTGGTTCTGAGATTCTGTTGCCAGTTCTGCAGCTTCATTTTTATTACCAACACCTGCGCTCACCACAATGCCTGTACCTCGAAGCATTTGTTGCAGACCATCACGGATCGAATAACGACCAAACAAAGGTTGTGTTTTTACCTTCTTAACCTCTTTGTACGGGAACAGCAATGTCAAATCGGCTTGTCGAGCAAATCGAGTAAGCGCCTTGTCAGCTGAGAGTCGAGGAACATTGAAATAGAACTCTTCGCCTTCGTCACGGGATTGGCCAATGCTGATCGCAGACCAACATAAACAGCTAGCCATTAACGCTAGTCGAAACAGCATCGAAAAGTTCACCATGGTCAATAATTTAAACAAAATCACGACTCTCACTTATATTGAGAACCAAGGAGATATTTTCCGCCATTGGAATACGATATTTATATTCATAAAAAATTAAATATACGAACGAACTAGGCTTTCTACATAAAATCGGCACCACTAGATTCACATGGCCTTAGATAGGCGAACTTCATTTCCAACGACTTCGCTGGAGACACCAAAGTTACTTTCTAACACCATTAGTAGTTGATCTAGGTCGCCAGTCTTGAAAAATCCGCCAACAGAGATAGAGGCAAGCTCTTGATCTAAAAGACTAAACTTCAACGGTGTGTAACGATTAACCTCGGCAATAACCTCGGTTAAACTCTCGCCTTGAAAGACCACCATACCTTCTCTCCAAGCAAGTAAAGACTCAGGGTCTTGCTCGGAGCTGACTTCAAATGCATCGTCTTTCGCTACCGCTTTTTGTCCAGGAACAAGGTAGATTGGCAATTGACGATTACCACTCGTTACTTGAACTTTACCTTCCGTGACGATAACTTCTGAAACTGACCGGCGGTCATCAATGACGTCACCCGCGTCAATGCTAAACGCTGTTCCGATGGCCGTCACTTTATCGGCCCCGACACTGACCACAAAAGGCCTAGCCGAGTTTTTTGCTACGTCAAAATAGACTTCGCCCTGCATCAGTTCTATATTGCGCTGCGTATCAGTAAACCTAACAAGCACCTCAGAATCGGTATTTAACTCCAACGAGCTGCCGTCAGGCAATGACACAGTCGAAATTTCACCAACAGCGGTTTTATAACTACGTATGCTCAAACTAGACGACTTTACTGGTGAGTCTGAAACACCACCTCCACCCGTAATATCACTCACCGGTTTCATTGCAGGCATACCGACATAAGCGGCCAAGCCTACACACACCATGATACTCGCGGCTATCGACATTGATTTAACAGCGCGAAAAGCCGATTGTGGCTTTTCTGAATTAGCGTCGACATCAATTGGCATCAACTTGGCAATCGGTTTTAACACATCGAGTAGGTCCCACATAGACGCCGTTTTAACCAACGACGCGCCGTGCAGCGACGATTCCGCTAGCCATGCTTCCAATAGAGCTTCTTCGTCAGCGCTTATTCCTCGATCAATTTTGGCAACCCAATTAGCGGCTTGATTTTCTATTTCTTCCAAATCTGGAAATTGTATCGTTTTCATTGTTCTATTTTCTTCGCTTCTCGAATGCTCTGAACGTCAGCAACCTGCTGCTCGGCTTGACCAGTTGCTTGCTGCATGTCGTGCGCGCGCGTAATTCGCAGCAGCCCCTTTGCAACGTGCTTTTCTACGGTACTCTCGCTAATACCTAGACGAGTCGCGATTTCGCGTTGCGATAAGCCGTAGACCTTTTTTAAAACAAACACTTTGCCGCACTGCTCTGGCAACGCACTAACCGATTGGCAGAGAAACTCGAAATCCTTGCGGCTAACCACATCGCGCTCTGTCTGGCTGGAGAAATCAGCGGCATGATAAAGTGATGAGCTTTCATTCGATCGTTGGTCAATTTCCGGGTCACAGTCCATGCGTTTGGCAACAGAAATATGCCGATTAGCCAAACGAATCGCGACTTTGACCATAAACGCTTTAGGGTAGCGAATTTCGCTTAAAAGAGAAGATTGATACGTTTTGATATAGGTTTCTTGAAGTATGTCTTCGATATCTTGCTCATTAGCCTGCGGCCGAATCTTATTGAGTAACGACGAGATAATTTTTCGGTACTTCAAAAATTCATTTGTTATTTTTTCATTCATCAAATAGCCCATGCAATTAATATTATGAAACACACTGCGATCACCAAGTAACGCAATAATTCTGGGTTGATACTCATTAATGAACGAGCACCATACCGAGCACCAACCGCCTGGCCAAGCATCATAAGAAGCCCGATTTTCCAAACAATCTTACCAAATGCAGCAAATACCAATAACGCGGCCACGTTGGTAGCAAAGTTAAACGCCTTGGCGGCCATCGTTGAATGCACGATTGCTTGGCCCTGGAGTGACACACCAGACCAAACAAAAAATGAGCCCGTACCTGGCCCGAACATTCCGTCATACAAACCAATTCCAGGCACCGCGCTAAACGCATAAGTCGTCGCGCTGATCTTAGGCTCGGTTTGTTCGATTGACTGCCGCGGTGCGAAAATAAAATACAAGGCAATGACAATTATCACGCCAGGAATAATCACACTTAGAATTGTAGCATCAAAATATTGCACAATAACGGCACCAAAGCACGACCCGAAAAATGCCGTGATCATGGCCAGTCGAACGCGGCTAAACTCTAGCTTCCCGCTATAGAGCATCATGAAAGTGGCCGTACCCGACCCCGCCACCGCCTGTAACTTGTTAGTGCCTAACGCAAAAATAGGCGGTAAGCCGGCAAGCATCAATGCAGGGATGGTAATTAAGCCTCCCCCGCCTACCAATGTATCGATGTAGCCAGCCACAAACGCAGCTAAAACAAGCAACACCATAATCATTAACGAAGGTTCTATGACGTCCATTTAGGGTTTCCAGAATCGGTGTCTAATTGCAGTTGATATTTACACAGCAAGTGCGAATAATCGGCGTTAGTCAAAAACAGTAAAGAATTATGAATAAAGTAAGTCATTGTTGAATGAATTTATCGAGACTCATGGTCTATATTAATTGAGTCAACGGCAGTTTGAACTTTTTTTGGAAAAAATAACACCTAAATCATTCAACTAAGAACAGATTTAGGCCGCTCACTGTTCGCCTGCAAACCCGTTATAAATAGTATGAAAAAATACGCATTAATTCTTATCATTCTAATATTGCTCGGAGTTGGGTTAAGCGTCCAATTCTTCACGCAAGACGAGAAGCTTGATCAAACAGTGTTTCTTGAAACAACTGAGTCAATACGTAATCTCCAAGCCTTGGATAAGAGTCTATTGCTATTACTTAATCAATCTCGTTTTGATTCAGAATTTGATCACCTGCAAATTTACGAACTTGACTATCAAATAAGCGAAGAGTTCGACAACCTTCGCTACGAGGCGCTGTTTGAGGAAATCGAAAATAGTCCAGACCTAAGCGCGTCGATTGAAACCTTTAAGACACAATTTGAGTCTCGTGAAGAACTGCTCGATGCCTATGAAGAAGGCAATGTAGCGGTTGCCGAGAACCTAGTATCGATTGCAGGCTTAAGTGCAAACCTTCGAGTGAATGAGCAAATTTCATCACAGACGGAACTCGCCAATTCATTCACATTGAACGAAACACAACTATTCAGCTTAGCACTGGGTCGAAAAATAGATATAAACCTACAGGTTATTGAATCAGCTATCGAGTTACCTGAAACGATAGAAGCGCAACTTAGTGATTACCATGAATCTATAAACACCATCGCTACACGCTACCCTCAGACGGTGCAGGCATACAATAACCTCAATGAATTAGGAACTGGCGAGTTATTAGACAATATTGAAGAGCAGTACGTTAGCTATCATAATCAGGCGATCGGAGGCTCAGCGAATCTGACCTATGGCTTGATAGCTTACGGTATTACCTTGCTCGCGGCGCTAATATTTTTTGGCTTACAACTGCGTCGAAACTTCTTATCGTTGGAGCAACAGGTTGCCGATAGAACAGAAGAAATTAAGACGGCATACGATGACTTACAAGAATCTCAGGAACAACTTATACAATCTGAGAAAATGGCGTCCCTTGGACAAATGGTAGCTGGCGTTGCGCACGAAATAAATACCCCACTTGGTTATGTAACCAGTAATATCGAGACCCTTAGACTCAACCTTGATGACATCAATTTGGTGATGCAAGAAATAGGCAGGCTAATGCTGTCAGTGCAAAGGCCGAACCGAGATAATCGAGAAATTACGGCTCATTTGATGCAGACATTGAAGAGTTTCAAAGACTTAGAAGCATCAGAGTTGATCGACGAAAGCACGCAACTCTTAGGTGACGGCGCTTATGGCTTATCGGAAATATCAAAATTGGTTGTCAGCCTGAAAGACTTTGCTAGGCTAGACCGTCAAAATGCTGAAGAGATTGACGTACATAACTGCATCGAGAGTTCAGTGACCATCGCCAGTAACCATATTCGCGAAAACAATGTTAATGTGATAAAAGTTTTTTCAGCGCTACCGCGCATTGCTTGTTTCCCATCAAAGCTAAATCAATTATTCTTGAATATAATAACCAATGCCTGCCAGGCGATGAGCGCTAAAGGTGGGGATCTCACCATAACGACTCACGAATATAACGGCCGTATCCGTATCGACTTAAAAGATCAAGGGGTCGGCATGGACGAAGAGACTAAGCAAAAAATGTTCGACCCGTTTTTTACAACGAAAGATATTGGTGTTGGAACAGGTCTAGGTATGTCTATAGCCTATAAAATTATCGAAGCGCATAATGGGAGTATCGAAGTTGACTCCAGTGTTGGCGAAGGCACAACATTGTCGATAATTCTGCCAATAAATTAGCATGCAAGACAAACAACTGGGTAATGGGTAATAGGTAATGACTGAATCACAGCAAAAATATAGCGTTTTATTCGTCGATGACGAGCCGCGCGTAACCAGCGCGCTTAAGGCGATATTTCGCCGAGAGTACAACGTGCTTATTGCCAATAGTGGTGCTGATGCCTTAGCGATTTTAAAAAAATCGAAA
The DNA here is from genome assembly GCA_023301745.1 of Arenicella sp. Taxonomy (GTDB): domain Bacteria; phylum Pseudomonadota; class Gammaproteobacteria; order Arenicellales; family Arenicellaceae; genus Arenicella. Next base: position 15,439 of record JALZVW010000041.1, read on the forward strand.
GTAGATGTTCTGGTTAGCGATCAACGCATGCCGCACATGCTTGGCAATGAATTGCTCGCTAAAGTAAGCAAACTTTACCCACAAACAATGAGAATTTTGTTAACTGGCTTTATGGACAAAAAGGCCATTGTTGATTCCATTAACCAAGGTGAAGTCTACCGGTTCATCAATAAGCCTTGGCGCAACGATGAAATGCGCGAAGTCGTTGCCGAGGCGGCTCTCGCCTCAGAAATACCTGTGGTCTCAATGCCTCATAAGCTAGATGCATCCGAGACAACCTTAGCGCCAGAGATTGCTAAAGCGCTTAATGCCGCGGCTCCAGTCAATCCAATTGCCGACCAAGCGCTTTTAATGATGGAACAACAACAAGATGTTCGTCACCAAATTCGAAAGTTTTGTAGTGAACAAGAAATTATGATCTACGGCACACAAAATATTGAACAAGCGGTTGCGGCCGCAACCTCGAGAGAAAGTATTGGTGTGGCTGTAATTGAACTATCAGAGGACACCAATAGTGCTCTACAAACAATCAATTTGCTAAAACGTGCTCGCCCCGAACTGATCACAATAGCGTTAACTGAAGAGTATGATGCGCATACCGCTGTTGACTTAATCAACCGCGGCCAAGTATTTAAATATCTGGCTAAGCCTCTAGACATTATTGGCTTTCAAAATACGATTGAGAACGCATTCGTACGCCATCGTTTTTTGAAAACACACAAAGGCGCAAGTAAACGCTTCAAAGTGGAAAGCCCTCGCGAGAAAATTGCCGCGGGCTTACAAAGTTTTTTTAATAAGTTCGTGAACGCCCCTAACTAACCAAGCTTAGCAGCCAATATTTAATGTCAAAAAGAACAACGAAAAGCCGCTCATTGAGAAATAGTTTCATCATTGGATTTATTTTATTATTGGCCAACTTAGCCGCAAATAGCGTATTTGCCGCTAAGCCAATTTACTCGGGTGGAAAAGAGCGTGCGGCCATTCGCGGTTACGACCCTGTGGCTTACTTCACCCAAAACAAACCGGTGAAAGGCAGCCAAGACTTCTCGTTTAAACACAATGGTGCAAACTGGTTGTTCTCGAGCCAAGAAAATTTAGACGCGTTTAAGGCCCAACCCAGTGACTATACTCCCCAATATGGTGGCTACTGCGCTTATGCAGTTTCGAACGGTTCGACTGCATCAATTAAACCCGAATATTTCACTATCTATAACGATAAACTGTATCTGAATTACAGCAAGTCGGTTTATAACAAGTGGCTAAAAAAGAAAGATACTTACATTGACGACGCTAACGTCGAATGGCCAAAAATACTGGAGAATTAATCGTTATTAATATCTAACTTTAGACGGTCGCCTCTTTACAACGCGGTCTGATATCCAAACAGTTAGCTCTTCAGGTAGTCGCTGCGTAACTCTTCAATGCGGTCACGTGTTCTAGCCGCTTTTTCAAATTCGAGATTTTCGGCGAATTGGTACATTTCTTTTTCAAGTTCCTTCATCACCTTGGCAAACTCTTTGGGGTCGTTAATGCTCGGTAAGCGCTCATGCTGAGGCTTAATTCGAGCCAATACCTGAGCCGCCTCACTGGTTGCGCCGTCGATAATGTCGCGCACTGGCTTATTAACCCCTTTTGGGATTATACCGTGCTTAAGATTATGGGCTTCTTGCTTTTCTCTTCTGCGATCGGTTTCGTCAATTGCGGTTCTCATGGCGTTAGTGATTTTGTCGCCATATAAAATAGCGCGGCCGTTTAAATTTCGTGCGGCTCGACCGATCGTTTGGATTAACGAACGTGTTGACCTGAGAAAACCTTGTTTATCCGCATCGAGAATGGCGACCAAGGATACTTCTGGCATATCTAAACCCTCTCGTAGTAAATTGATGCCCACAAGTACATCAAACTCCCCTGCTCTCAAATCACGAATAATTTCTACACGTTCTACAGTGTCAATATCGGAATGCAGGTACCTGATTTTCACGCCAGCGTCGGACAGATAATCGGTTAAGTCTTCTGACATGCGTTTGGTTAGCGTGGTAATGAGAACACGTTCATTTTTCAATACACGCTTGTTTATCTCAGATAACACGTCATCCACCTGAGTGGCCACAGGGCGAACTTCAATCTGCGGGTCAACTAAACCTGTGGGTCTAACCACCTGGTCGATGGTCTCAGGATTTTGGGCAATTTCATAGTCGCCTGGAGTTGCCGATACAAACACCGTTTGCGGCATTAAATTTTTGAATTCTTCGAACATCAAGGGCCGATTATCCATCGCTGACGGCAAACGAAAGCCGTATTCAACCAAGGTTTGTTTGCGCGACCGATCACCCTTATACATTGCGCCTAATTGAGGGACCAGCACATGACTCTCATCTAGAATCATAAGCGCGTTGGGCGGCAAGTAGTTAATTAACGTCGGTGGCGCCTCACCCGCTTTGGCACCTGAAAGATAACGAGAATAGTTTTCAATGCCATTGCAGTAGCCTAGCTCTTGCATCATTTCAAGATCAAATAAGGTGCGCTGCTCTAAACGCTGCGCCTCGACCAACTTATCGTGCTCGCGTAGAAAAGCTAGGCGCTCACGTAACTCGGCTTTAATATGTTCACAGGCCTCCAATACGCGCACACGCGGTGTGACATAATGTGATTTGGGAAAGATAGTAACCCGCTTTAGATCTTCCTCTACCGCTCCGGTAAGCGGGTCAAAGCGTGAAATCTTCTCCACGTCATCGCCAAACAGCTCAACCCGTATTGCATATCGCTCAGATTCAGCTGGGTAAATATCAATCACGTCTCCGCGTACTCTAAATGTCGCGCGCTTTAGCTCTGTGTCGTTACGAGTGTATTGCAATTCAGCGAGACGTTTGAGAACGGCCCGTTGGTCCATAATGTCGCCAATGCTCAAATGCAAGATCATTTCATGGTATGCCTCAGGGTCTCCTAAGCCATAAATCGCTGAGACCGTCGCCACGATAATAACGTCTTCGCGCTCGAGCATGGCCTTGGTGGCTGACAGCCGCATCTGGTCAATGTGCTCGTTGACCGCGGCATCTTTTTCAATAAAAGTATCTGAGCTAGGCACATACGCTTCAGGTTGATAATAATCGTAATATGACACGAAGTACTCAACCGCATTTTCTGGAAAGAAATCACGCATCTCGGCGTATAGTTGTGCCGCCAATGTTTTATTAGGCGCCATTAAAATGGTCGGCCTCTGCACCGTTTGAATGACGTTAGCCACGGTGAAGGTCTTGCCTGAGCCAGTAACCCCCAATAGCGTTTGATAAGCCTCGCCGTTATTCAAACCATCAACCAAGGCTTCTATCGCGCCGGGCTGATCGCCCGCTGGCCTGTAGTCACTAACTAACTTAAAATCACGCTTCATTTCTTGTGGCTCTACGATAAATTTGATGCGGCATTATAATTCAAGCAACCACAAAGACCTGCACCTATTCAGCCATAACAAAGAAAAGATTGAGTATTTTCTCGATTTACCCTAAAGTTAGTCAGGTTCATGGAATGAACTTAACTAACCCCAGTTTTCAAGGAGGAAATAATGGGCAACAATCAATTCAAACACATATCTAGGCGCTCTTTGGTTAAGGGCTATACCCTACTAGGGTTACTTGTCACTACGTCAATCGTCGCTATTTTATCGAGTGTCGCGGTGCCAAGCTTGGCGCGCCTTATCAGTGATGCACATATTCGGTCCGCGTCGACCCAACTATTGTCCACACTCATGTTATCAAGGCACCACGCGATAAGCTCTGGTTCAACCGTTATTGTTTGTCATGCGAAAGACATCTCAATGACCCAATGCTCAGAAACGCGACAGCGAAATACAAATTGGTCCAATGGGCTAATTAGCTACGCTGATCTCAATCGAAACGACACCCTAGATCAGAACGACCACATTATCACCACGACTAGCAACAACCCAAAGGCCGCTATTGTGTTCAATCAAAACGGGCGATTGCGGTTTTTCTCCGACGGCAGTGCCCGAAGCGCAGGTTTTTACCTATGTATTGGTGCGAGTGCAACTGAACGCCATGTTAAAATTTTGCATACTGGGCGGGCTCGCACGGTAGCACAAATGAACCAAGTTCAACGTAATACTTGTCTATCTAAAGCACTTTAGTCAGGCTACCAACAAAATGTGTTTTTTATACAAAAAAATGCTGAAACTGCTTGACCGAAAGTACCTTAGTAAATATTATGCGCCTTCGTTGAAAAACGTTCCCTGATAGCTCAGTTGGTAGAGCAAATGACTGTTAATCATTGGGTCCCAAGTTCGAGTCTTGGTCAGGGAGCCATTCAACGTTTTGATTCAAATAAGTTTGAGTCAAATAACCGCAGTACGATCTTACGATTGTATTGCGGTTTTTTTATGAGAATTGAAAATCCGCCACTTTCCCGCCACTAGAGATTTTGTAGTTTTCACCGCCGAGTTTAAGCTCACTGAAAACTTAGGGAGCCTGTCTTAGTTTACGCTCTTTAGACATAAGTTCGGTTGGCTCTTAGCGTCAATTAGGAGACACGGCCGTCTCTGGCATAGCAAAATTAGGCTCTCAGTTGATTCGGAACAGTGAACAAATATCTTGTATCGCTAGTAATGAACAATAGCAGCGCCATGACCTCGTTAGCCCATCGATCACGGTGCTACTCGAATGCCGATTAAATAGACCATTAAATTATTGTTAAAATAACAACCTCTTTGCGCTCTAGCCAAGGAAATTCGTCATATTACAAATAATAAACAGCCATTACGAAAAATGGACAGTTGCACGATCAAGCAGAAATAGGTTAAAAATAGAAAAAGGCCCTTGAGCCATTAACTCAAGAGCCTTTATTAAAATAGAAAGAACCGCCCCCCCGGACAGGCCTTTCTACTAAGTCTCAATGCCGACATCATGTCTAAATCGAGGTCCGAGTAAAACTGCTGATTGAAAATCGGAGACACCTCAAGAGGCTTCACCAGAGTTACACGGATGTAACGCGGGGTAAGTCGCGTAACAGAAAGGTATCACATTCGTGATGAGCATCTCGTATTTTATGCGATTTTTATGCGTTTTTTTCAATTTAATTCTAGTTGACTTGCACGTTATTTGACAATAGACAAGCTAGTTATGCAACAGTACTTCTAAAAGCTCTGCTATGATCTGCGTTATATTCTGTATTTTCGACTTGATAAACAATGGATGCATTAACGGCCCTACACACGAGAAACTCGATTAACCTTCTTTCTGAGCCTGGGCCCAGCGAAAGCCAGCTAGAAAACATTGTCAAAGCGGGCCTGCGTGCATGTGATCACCGGTCATTGACGCCTTGGAAATTCTTATTAATTGAGGGCAGCGCTCGAAACAAGTTCGGAAAACTGATGGTGAAAGCCAAAGAAGCCGCCGACAAGCGCCCTATTTCGCCTGAGCTCGCCGCAAAGCTCGAGACCAAGCCTTTGCGTGCTCCGACGATATTAGTGGTTGTGGCGTCGATTAAGGAGCACGAAAAAGTACCCGAAATCGAACAAGTATTGTCCGCTGGTGCGGCGGCACAAATGATGATGACCGCGGCTCATGCCCAAGGTGTTGGCGCAATTTGGCGGTCGGGAAGCATGATGTTCACACCTGAAATGCACCAGGGGCTTAGTCTCTCAGAGACAGATCAGATAGTTGGTTTTATATACTTAGGCACGCCTAAAGTGGCTAAATCGTTGCCCGCACACAAGGTTGCTGATTTCCTAGAGCGTTGGCCCGGAGAATAGAAACAGTCAACTATTTTAGAACGGTGTTGACTGTTTACGGTGCTGACTGCTTAAAGTCGGTACCTTAAAACTGGCTCTCGGGTGTCGTAACGATAAGCCCATCCATCTCTTGGGTTACGGTTACCTGACACGACAGTCGAGAGGTGTCATTAACCTCTTCAGCAACATCTAACATTTCCGCTTCGAGTTCGGCTGGTTTTCCCACCACGTTAAGCCAATCTTCTGAGATATATACATGACAAGTGGCACACGCACATGCACCACCACAATCGGCGTCAATACCTGGGACATCATTGCTATTAGCCGCTTCCATAAGGCTATCACCGATTTTGCCATCAACGGTACGCTGAGTTCCTTCGAAGTCTATAAATGTAATTTTGGGCATTTCAATATCTCCGCCAAACACGTGTAGAACACGTAATAATCTAAAATAAATTGTGTTCCTATTGAGGCATAGGTAAGGCATAGGAAAATTGATTATCCGCCAATAAAAAATTGATTCATCAAGCTGAATCAGACTTACTACTAATTTGGTGTCCAGAGAGGGACTTGAACCCTCACGACTTGCGTCACTACCCCCTCAAGATAGCGTGTCTACCAATTCCACCACCTGGACATTCTAATTTCAACTTTTACTTTGCTAACGATGCGCTTAAATATATCTATCTTAGGCTTCGCAGATCACTAAATACCCCTTAGGATTAATGGTCTTGAAAGCTCGGCATCTCACAATTTTACGTACCACCAATTATACCAATTTAATTTGACTCAGGGATACTTGGCACTTCATTTTCAACCGCATCAAGAGACTCTTGAGCTGCGTCTATCGCATCTGATGCAGCAGGGAGTTCATCGTCATCAATTGTCGGAACGTCGCTTGTTTGTTGCTCTACAATCTCATCTATTGTCGGGACTTCACTGCTTTGCTCAACCGTTATAGGCGCAATCTCTAAATCTTGAGCATTACGCTTAGCGTAGATATAGGCCAGCGTTAAACTGCTTATAAAAAACAGCGTAACCATGGTCGATGTGCAACGAGTTAAAAAATTGGCCGAGCCTTTACTGCCAAACATACTTGAAGACCCGCCGCCGCCGAATGCCGACCCCATATCGCCTTTACTCTGCTGCATGAGTACCAAGGCAATGATCGATATAGCAGCGATTACATTGACGATTATTAGTATATTTGTGATGTTCATTTTATAACTCTATTTTCGCGAAGCACGGCTTAGGACCTTATATTGGTCTAAAAGCTTGGTGTTCAAGTCTTTTCAATAATTTTTTGTACAGCTTCGCAGATTCCTGCGAAGTCATCTACTTCTAAAGACGCACCACCAATTAGGCCGCCATCAATATCTTTTTGAACAAACAGTGCGTGTGCATTGCTTGGTTTAACACTTCCGCCGTACAAAATTCTCAGCGATTGGGCTATTTTCGCATCCAACTTGTCTAATTTATTGCGAATGAACGCATGAACGTCTTGTGCTTGTTCAGGGCTAGCCGTCTCGCCTGTGCCAATAGCCCAAACAGGCTCATAAGCAATAACCGAATCGGCAAAGCCAGTAATACCAACCTTATCAATAACCGCATCTAACTGCGCGGCTATTACAGCCTCAGTAGTTCCTGATTGTCTTTCAGCCAAGGTCTCACCGATACAAAGCAACGGTCTGACCTTTACCGATTCACTAAGACACGCCGCGAACTTTTCAGCGACCTCATCATCAGTCTCATTAAACAACTTTCGTCGCTCTGAATGACCTATCAACACATACTCGCAACCGATCTCACTCAGCATTGCCAGAGACACTTCTCCAGTGTACGCGCCTGAATCAAATTGACTGGCGTTTTGTGCACCTACTGTTATCGGTAGGCTGTCAGAGTTAGCTACAGCTTGACTCAGGTAAGGCGCTGGAGGAAAGACTAATATGTCGTAACCCAGCTCCCGTTGTTCACTTATTCGGGAGGCTTCAAACGCTCTTCGAGCAACACCAGAAATTAAATCGGCGGTCATTTCTGAGCTACCGTGCATCTTCCAATTACCTGCTACTATAATACGTCGCATAAAACCTCTATATTCAGAATCAAGTGAGCGGCGGATATTAGCATAGCGCCTAGCTTTGCACTAGGAATCTTGGTAACAATTTAACCACAACGAGCCGAGTTTAAAGTTGCCGATTAACGACATCAGAAATATCCTTACAAACGACGCTAACCAACGCAGGGTCTTGCCCCTCAACCATCACTCGGATAACAGGCTCGGTTCCTGAGGCGCGTAATAGTACACGACCGGCACCCGCTAGCGTGGCTTCAGCCGCGTCAACCGCTTCGCTGACCGCCTCTAACGCACAAATCGATGCCGCATCGGTCCCTGCCGGCAAGCTGACGTTAATCATGGTTTGCGGGTACATCTGCATTTTTGAGGCTAACTCGTGCAACGGACGTTCCATGAACTTCATTTGCGTCAACACCTGAAGTGCCGATACAAGCCCATCGCCGGTAGTGGTTTTATCTAGGCAAATGATATGACCCGATGACTCACCCCCTATCACCCAATCACGTGCCTTTAGCTCTTGCATCACGTAGCGGTCACCTACTTTTGCTCGAACAAAGGGTATATCACGTTCTAGTAGGGCTTTTTCCATACCTAAATTACTCATTACAGTTCCAACAACGCCACCCTTTAGGCGACCTTGCTTTTGCAAACTATCGGCAATTACAAAAAGCAGTTGATCTCCGTCAACAACATCGCCGTGCATGTCTACCATCAGGACTCGGTCGGCATCTCCATCGAAAGCAATGCCAACATCACAATTTTCATCCAACACTAGCTTCTGTAGGCCCTCAATATGAGTAGACCCACAGTTGTTATTAATATTAAAACCATTAGGCTGGTTATTAATCACATGGATATCAGCACCGAGCTCGTGAAATGCCGCGGGGGCTGATTGATAGGCCGCTCCATTTGCGCAATCGAGTGCGACTTTAAGACCTTTAAAATCCATACGCCGAGGAATGGTCGCTTTGCAAAACTCGACATAGCGCCCAACAGCATCATCCATACGATGTGCCTTACCAAGCTCTTGAGCTTTGACGACAGTCATATCTTGAGACATTAGGTCTTCAATTTCTGCTTGAATTTCGTCCGAAATTTTAGCGCCATTGGGTGAGAAGAATTTAATCCCGTTGTCCGCATAATGATTGTGAGAAGCGCTAATGACAACGCCAGCATTCGCTCGTGCGGTTTGCGTTAGATAAGCAATGGCTGGAGTTGGCAGAGGCCCGAGCATAGCTACATCCATGCCCGCTGACGACAAACCGGCCTCCATGGCTGACTCTAATAGGTAACCTGATACACGTGTATCTTTTCCTACTAAGACACTGCCTTTGCCATAATGACGTTTTATGACAGTGCCAAGAGCCCAACCAAGATGGACAATTGTTTTAGGCGTAATCGGTTCAACGCCAACGGTGCCGCGTATTCCATCGGTACCAAAAAAAGGTTTAGTCATAATAATTAGTTTAGTTTTTTATGGGGTTAGGAGAAACATGTTCCAACCTAACTATCGCGTACGGCCTCTACAGCCCGCACAGCATCATAAGTTTCACGCACGTCATGCACTCGCACTATTTTAGCGCCATTTAAAACCGACTGCACGGCTAATCCTAAACTTGCCGACAAACGTTGATCCACAGTCCGAACTAGAAGTTCGTCGATTAACGATTTTCTAGAGACACCAATCAACACGTCACAGCCAGTGTTAGCGCGCAATTCTGGCACCCTATTTAGCAGCTGCAAGTTATGCTTTAGAGTCTTTCCAAAGCCAATACCAGGATCAACTAGAATGTTGTTCTTAGCGATGCCCGCTTTCGCCATAACAGCAATCCGTTCGACAAAAAAGCGTTCTACCTCTGCAACTACATTTCTGTAACTGGGGTTGGCCTGCATGCTCTGAGGCTCACCTTGCATATGCATTATGCAAACAGGCACATTAGCCTGAGCGACCACATCAACTGCGCCCTCGGATCGAAGGCCATTCACATCATTAATCATGCTGGCGCCTGCGTTTATAGCGGCGTTCATCACTTCAGGTTTAGACGTGTCTATTGATATTGGCACAGATGACCGAGAACGTAAGGCTTGAATAACCGGTATCACGCGATCAAGCTCTTGAGCAACACTTACCGCTCGAGCACCAGGTCGGGTCGATTCGCCACCGATATCAAGAATATCAGCTCCCCGATCTACCATATCTAATGCGCACTCAACCGCCCTAGAGGCATTCAAAAAACGCCCACCATCGGAAAAAGAATCGGGAGTGGCATTGATAACGCCCATTATCAATGCCTTATCAAGGTTCAACAATGAGCGTAGTGAGTTTTCACTCATAGCACTAAAGCATAAACCTATTTAAGCGTCGCTCGCGGGCGTATCCATTTGCGGCTTGATGCTTGGGCGACTCTGAGAGTCATCATCTGAACTTTTGCCTTTTGGCTCAGGTAGGTCAGCTGGTGGTGTAGGGTCTTTGCCGTCCATAATCTCGGCAATTTGATCGGCGTCGATTGTTTCCCACTCCATAAGCGCTTTGGTCATTACTTCAACTTTCTCACGATTTTCTTCGAGAATAGTTTTAGCCCGATCGTATTCTTCATCAATGATTCTAGACACTTCTGAGTCAAGTAACTTGGCAGTTTCGCCACTAATACGTTTCTTTTGGCCTGACATCATTTCTTGCTCGGTCTCGGCATAAACACGAGTACCTAAGGCATCACTCATGCCCCAACGTGCGGCCATGTTGTACGCCATACTGGTAGCAACTTCAAAGTCATTCGATGCGCCGGTCGTCATTTGGTTCATGAAAATTTCTTCGGCAATACGGCCACCCATAAGAACCGCAATCCGCGCTAGCAAATAATCACGATCATGACTATACCGATCTTCTTCAGGCAATTGCATAGTCAACCCAAGCGCTCTACCACGTGGAATTATGGTTACCTTATGAACCGGGTCTGTATTATCTTTCAATACAGCGGCTACAACTGCATGACCGGATTCATGATAAGCGGTATTTTGGCGTTCATGCTCTGGCATCACCAAAGAGCGACGTTCAGCCCCCATCATCACTTTGTCTTTAGCAAACTCAAAGTCGGCCATTTCAACCAGTTTCTTAGCACCACGAGCGGCAAATAAAGCGGCTTCGTTAATCAAGTTGGCCAAATCAGCACCCGAAAAACCAGGTGTGCCTCGTGCAATAACAGCCGCATCGACGCTTTTACCGATTGGTACCTTGCGCATATGAACTTTTAGAATTTGCTCACGGCCTCGAATATCTGGTAGTGGGACAACCACTTGACGATCAAAACGACCAGGGCGCAGCAACGCTGGGTCTAATACATCAGGGCGATTTGTGGCCGCGATGACGATAATACCTTCGCTACCTTCAAAGCCGTCCATTTCAACCAGCAATTGATTCAAGGTCTGCTCACGCTCATCGTTACCGCCGCCAATACCGGCACCACGATGGCGACCAACGGCGTCAATTTCATCGATAAAGATAATACATGGTGCACTCTTCTTTGCTTGTTCAAACATGTCACGCACACGAGAGGCGCCAACACCAACGAACATTTCAACGAAGTCAGAGCCTGAAATTGAAAAGAAAGGCACTTGCGCTTCGCCGGCAATCGCTTTAGCTAATAACGTCTTACCTGTGCCAGGGCTACCGGTCAACAACACACCACTAGGCATGCGGCCACCGAGCTTCTGGAAACGAGACGGGTCTCGTAAAAACTCAACTATTTCTTGAACTTCTTCTTTTGATTCTTCTACGCCAGCAACATCGTCAAAAGTGACTCGATTGGTGTCTTGGTTTAACAAACGTGCTTTGCTCTTACCGAAGCTCATTGCGCCTTTACCACCACCACCTTGCATCTGACGCATGAGGTAAATCCAAATGCCGATGATCAATATAAATGGAATCGCGTTTAGCAAAATCGACATAAATATTGAGGTTTTCTTTAGCGGCACAACCTCAAACTGAATTCCTCGGTCGACCAAAGTATCAATAAGTTTTTCGTCGAAGCGCGACATAACAGTCCAAAATTCACCACCGGACTTATAATCGCCATCGATGCGAAGTTCGCCTTCATCCAAGGTCAATGTTTTCACATTGTCATTGGTGACTTCGGTCATGAACTCTGAATACTTCAACTCTTTGGCGGCCGATCCCGCAGAGGAATTCTGGTCAGCTAGGAATGAACCTACAATCAAAACCAGTAAGCCAATAATAATTATGTTGGTGAGTCTATTCACTACGTAACACCTTTAAACGCCTTCAAATTGACGGCAAATTAGTTTCTATTAATCGGTTCAAGTGTACCAGCCTCTCACGAACTAGTGTGAGCTTAGCTACACATTAATAATGCTTAAGCGAGCCTATTCTTTGCTAAAAAGTAATATTCTCGACTTTTTGGCCTAGAAGCAGCCGGTTTACGCACGACACCGCTCTTATAGCGACTTTTTACTTCGCGGCGATAATAGTGCGATGCACTACCCTCAAACAACTTAACCAATAAATGACTATTGGCTTTCAAGCGCATTTCGCAAAAATATAGCACCGAATCCAATAAGCTTTCATATAAGGCATCATCAGAACTACGTACGCCAGTAATATTGGGGGCCATGTCAGAGATTACAAGGTCAATTTTGCGGCCGTTTAGCAATTCATCGACTTTATTTAGAACGTCTTGATCTTGAAAGTCGCCTTTAATAAAGTGCACGTTATCAATTTCGCCCATATCCAGCAAATCTATGGCAATGGTGGTTACCCGATCTCCAAATTTACGGGCAATATACTGTGACCAGCCACCGGGTGCTGAACCAAGGTCAACCACCACCATGCCTGGCTTGACCAGGTGATCTTGTTCATCGATTTCCTTAAACTTATAGACTGCGCGCGAGCGATACCCTTGACTGATTGCCTTCTTCACATACGAATCATTGATGTGGCGTCGAGCCCATTCACCAGTTTTATTGCCTTTTCGTGCCATTTTGGGTGTTTTTTTCCTGAGTTGAGGTAGAATCTCGCGTTCTTAAATTGCATCAAATGTTGTTAAACTGCTAACGCCCAATAATTATCTCATTAAATGACTCTAACTGGAAAACAAAAAAATTACTTACGCGGAATCGCACACAACTTAAACCCAGTTGTAATGATTGGTGGCAAAGGCTTAACCGACGCAGTGATGAACGAAATCGAATTGGCGCTAGACCAGCACGAACTAATTAAGATTAAACTTCCTGGTAATGAAAAAGCAGAGAAAGTCGCGTTGCTAGCCCAAATAACAAGCAAGTCTAATAGCGAACCGGTTCAATTAATTGGACGCGTCGGCGTTATTTTCAGGGCTAGCGATGAGTCTAAAATCACGATACCAAGTATTTAGCAAACGGCCTACCTAACTCGCCTTCAAATAAAAATTTAAATAGTTCAGCTAGTTAAACAACAGTCAAAAAGACCAAGCCGAACAAATAAGACCAGGGCTTGTTATTGCGGCTCGAACATCAAAGCACAGCCGGTAATGGCCAAATAACTATTTCGAACAAGACAAAAGTCAGATAAAGCTTAGCGGTGAGCTTTTAATTTTTGTCCGGCCAGACACCGCTAGAGAAATTAGTTTGTGCAACGAATAACTAAAAGGCGTTACTGAATTATACGTCGTAACGTACTTCTAATATTTCGTAAGCTTTCTCACCGGCAGGCGCGTCAAAAGTGAACTCATCACCCTCAAACTTACCAATCAAAGCCTTTCCAATCGGTGAGCTCAGAGAGATACGCCCTAGCGCTATATCAGCCTCTAAATCACCAACAACTTGATAACTCACTTCGCCGTCGGCGCCTTCATCATAGAGTTTCACCAAAGCACCAAAGACGACCTTGCCATTGACATTAAGCTTAGTGGTATCAATTACCTCAGCAATACCAAGATTGCCTTCTAGCTCCTTAATTCGCCCTTCGATAAAGCTTTGTTGCTCACGTGCAGCATGATATTCAGCGTTTTCAGACAGATCACCGTGTGCTCGCGCTTCAGCAATCTCTTGAATAACCTTTGGGCGATCTTCACTCTTTAGTTTTTTCAATTCGGCCGTCAATCTTTCAGCGCCGTTCTTAGTCAGTAGTACTCGATCCATTTCTATTCTTATCTATTTTTAAATTTTCAGTAATTTCACAAAACTCAATCGCGCGAAGAGACGTCAATAAATTGAAGCTAAGCAGAAGTGGCTTTGCACACGCAAAACCACTAACAAACTTGAACCCGTTCCCAGCGTTATTGGCCCTAAGCGAAGCGCTAAATAGTCTTATGAAGATCTTGTAGTTTGCTCACTCGCATTTCATCGTGAGCCTTATGGCCTTCAACCATAGCACGGGCTGAGGCGATGTTGGTGAAGTAAGTCACGTTATGCATCAAAGCCTCGCGTCGAATGCTATAAGAGTCTTTTACAGTGCTATTATTGCCGGTGGTGTTAATCACAAGATTCGCTTGGCCATCAATAATCATATCAACAATATGTGGCCGGCCTTCAGTCATCTTATTAGCCGTTTGACACTCAACCCCCGCCTCTTTAAATGCCGCCGCAGTACCGCGTGTAGCAACAATTGTAAAACCTGATTGAGATAAATAGCTCGCCAACTCGGTGGCTATTGCTTTGTCTGAATCACGCACGCTGAACAACACCGTGCCTTCTCGTGGAATATCGGCCCCAGTACCTTGCTGCGCCTTGTTATACGCCGCACCAAATGTTTGCCCTACTCCCATTACCTCGCCAGTCGACTTCATCTCTGGACTAAGAAGTGTATCAACGCCTGGAAACTTAACAAACGGAAATACCGCCTCTTTAACTGAGAAATACGTCGGTATGATTTCATCCGTCACGCCCTGCTCGGCAAGGGTTTTACCGGCCATGCACAGTGCGGCAACTTTCGCCAACGGGCGAGACGTCGCCTTAGACACAAACGGCACCGTTCGAGATGCTCGAGGATTAACCTCAAGCACATAAATATTCGAACCTTGAATGGCAAACTGAACATTCATTAAACCAACAACATTCAAGGCTAGCGCCATTTGTTTAGTTTGTTCCCGCAACTGTACTTTGGTTTCTTCAGACAAACTAAACGGAGGCAACGAACATGCTGAATCACCTGAATGAACTCCAGCCTCTTCGATGTGCTCCATTATTCCGCCGATGACAACATCAGTGCCATCGCAAATCGCGTCAACATCAACTTCAATCGCGTCATTTAGGAAACGATCTAGCAATACCGGCGATTCGTTCGATACCTGAATCGCTGAGTGCATGTAGTTCGCCAAGGCTTGTGCGTCGTGAACAATTTCCATTGCACGGCCACCCAACACGTAAGACGGGCGCACAACCAATGGGTAACCAACTTCATCGGCCAGTGCCAACGCCGTGTCTTCACTTGAGGCGATACGGTTAGGCGGCTGCTTCAAATTTAACTTATTCAATAAGGCTTGGAATTCTTCTCGGTCCTCGGCATCATGAATGGCCTTAGGCGACGTGCCGATTATTTTTGCGCCATGCGCTTTCAGCGGGCGAGCCAACTTTAGCGGTGTTTGACCACCGTATTGAACGATTACGCCAGAGGGGTTTTCCTTGTGAACAATCTCTAATACATCTTCCAGTGTTAGTGGTTCGAAATACAGACGATCAGAAGTGTCATAATCCGTTGATACGGTCTCAGGATTACAATTAACCATGATCGTTTGATAACCTTCCTCTCGCAACGCCATAGAGGCATGGACACAACAATAATCAAACTCGATGCCTTGGCCGATGCGGTTCGGGCCGCCACCTAGTACCATGATTTTATTGGTCTCTTCAGGTTGCGATTCGCACTCGTGCTCATAGCTTGAATACATATAAGCGGTGGCGGTAGCAAACTCAGCGGCACAAGAGTCGACGCGCTTGTAGACTGGGCGAATATTCAATTCGTGACGCTTCGCACGCAGCTCATCCTCGCTCACATTTAATATTTCTGACAAACGTACATCTGAAAAGCCTTTACGCTTCCAAGCAAACATTTGATCAGCGTCAAGCGAGTTTAATTGATGGCTCGCAATGTGGCTTTCGGTTGTTATTAGGTCTTCAATTTCAGCTAAAAACCAAGGCTCGATGCCTGTTGCTTCGTGAACTTTCTGAACCGACAAACCTTCACGAAAGGCATCACCGATGTACCACAAGCGGTCGGCCTTCGGCACTCGTAATGCCGCACTCAGACGAGACTCGCGCTCACTGCCTTGCAGTTCGCCAAGTTGAGGTTCAAAACCATGACTACCGCTCTCCAAGCTACGCATTGCCTTCTGCAATGACTCTTGGAAAGTACGGCCAATCGCCATTGCCTCACCAACTGACTTCATTTGCGTCGTTAACGTGTCATCAGCTTGCGGAAACTTAACAAAGTCAAAACGCGGGATCTTAGTGACCACATAATCGATGCTCGGCTCGAATGAAGCCGGTGTTAAACCACCTGTAATGTCATTGCGGAGCTCGTCTAAGGTGTAACCCACCGCTAACTTAGCCGCCACTTTAGCAATTGGAAAGCCCGTTGCTTTAGACGCCAATGCAGACGAGCGAGATACTCGCGGGTTCATCTCAATAATGATCATGCGTCCCGTTTTTGGGTCGACCGCAAATTGCACATTAGAGCCACCGGTATCAACACCAATTTCACGCAATACGGCCAACGACGCGTCGCGCATGATTTGATACTCTTTATCAGTGAGCGTTTGCGCTGGAGCCACGGTAATCGAGTCACCGGTATGCACCCCCATAGCATCGAAATTTTCAATAGCACAGATGATAATGCAATTGTCTTCGCGATCGCGCACTACCTCCATCTCGTATTCTTTCCAACCGAAGATGCATTCTTCAATTAGCAATTCATTGGTTGGCGAAGCGTCTAAGCCGCGCTCACAGATCTCAACGAATTCCTCTTTATTGTAAGCAATGCCGCCGCCAGTTCCGCCCATGGTAAACGAAGGTCGGATAATGACCGGCAAACCAAGCCCCTCTAAAATACCAAAGGCCTCGTCCATCGAGTGTGCAATGTCTCCACGGGCAATTTCCAAACCAATTTTGGTCATCGCAGTTTTGAATTTATCGCGATCTTCCGCTTTATCGATGGCCTCTTTAGTGGCCCCAATCATTTCGACGTTGTATTTCGCTAGCACGCCTTCACGGTCCAAATCCAGCGCGCAGTTTAGCGCTGTTTGCCCGCCCATGGTCGGAAGCAACACATCTGGGCGCTCGATCTCGATGATTTTTTCAACCGCTTGCCAACTAATTGGTTCGATGTAGGTGGCGTCAGCAAAACCTGGGTCGGTCATTATGGTCGCAGGGTTCGAGTTTACTAAGACAACTCGATAGCCTTCTTCTTTGAGTGCTTTACAAGCCTGTACACCGGAATAGTCAAATTCGCACGCCTGCCCAATAATAATTGGGCCAGCGCCGATGATTAAGACGGTTTGAATGTCATTACGTTTTGGCATTTCTAAATCCTCTTAAGCGCGAGCGCTATAGTGTGTCATCATTTCGATAAATCGCTCAAATAGCGGAGCAACATCTCTTGGGCCTGGGCTCGCTTCAGGATGTCCTTGGAACGAGAAAGCCGCCGCGTCTGTTCGAGATATACCTTGAATTGTATTGTCGAATAGTGAACGATGCGTCACCTCTAAATTATTTGGAAGGCCTGCTTCTTGAACCGCAAAGCCATGATTCTGACTGGTGATCATTACTTTTTTAGATGCAAGATCTTGAACCGGATGGTTCGCACCATGATGGCCGAATTTCATTTTTTCAGTCTTTGCACCAGAGGCCAATGCTAAAATTTGATGTCCCAAGCAAATTCCAAAAACTGGAACTCCTGAGCTAATGATCTCTCGTGTCGCATCAATAGCATAGCCACAAGGCTCTGGATCACCCGGGCCATTAGACAGAAAAACGCCATCAGGGCTGTGAGATAGAACTTCAGAAGCCGGTGTCGTTGCAGGAACAACTTTTACCTCGCAGCCAAGGTCAACCAAGATCCTTAGAATGTTGTGCTTAACACCAAAGTCGTAGGCCACAACTTTAAATTTACCACCTTCTTTATCTTGGTAACCATTGTCAAGTGACCACTGAGCTTGAGACCAAGCATAAGGCTCTTGAGTAGTCACCTCTTTAGCCAAGTCCATTCCCTTCAGACCTGGAAATTCTCTAGCCGCGGCAATAGCGGCGTCGGCATCGATATTATCGCCAGCAACAAGACAACCGTTTTGTGCGCCTTTTTCACGAAGAATGCGGGTAAGTTGACGTGTATCAATATCGGCGATCGCAACCGTGTCGTTGTCTTTGAGGTAATCATCTAAATTTCGAGTATTACGCCAATTATTGGCCATGCGAGGAAGGTCTCGAATAATTAGGCCGTTAGCATAAACAAAGTTTGACTCGGTATCCTCGTCGTTGGTGCCGGTGTTGCCAATATGAGGATAGGTTAGTGTAACCATTTGTTGTGAATACGACGGATCTGTCAATATCTCTTGGTAACCTGTCATCGAAGTATTGAACACTACTTCTCCAACTGATTGACCTTCTGCTCCGATTGACTGCCCCCAAAACAAGGTGCCGTCTGCGAGTGCTAGTAGTGCCGTATATTTCACGTTTCGAGCCTTTTTCTTATGTATTTGAACGTTGATGAGCGTACAAAATTATCAAGGTTAAATTAAAGTGCAACAAAATCTGCTTAAAAAAAGGGAGAAGCCTAATTAAAGGCTTCTCCCTCTTCTGAATTTTATCGACCAAAACCACTGGCTCTATTGGTGACCCAATAGGGTTTAGAGAGCATTTTATGTGGCCTTTTCATCGGGGCGTATTCTAGCCGAAGCGTGCTCTTCTATGCAATGTGAAACCACCTTAAAACCGCAATAAAATTATGCTTCTTTAATCTGGGCCTTATACACCAATTAGAATTAGTCTCTAAGACCTAATACATCTTCCATGTCGTAACAATTCGCTGGTTTGCCCTGCAACCAGTCAGCGGCCCTTAATGCCCCTTTCGCGAAGGTCATTCGAGAGGACGCTTTATGGGTCAACTCCACACGCTCTCCATCACTGGCAAACAAAACGGTATGGTCGCCGACTACGTCGCCCCCTCGAACCGTGGAAAAGCCAATGGTATTTCGGTCTCGAGGCTCACTGATCCCTTGCCGACCATACACGGCGCAATCATTGAGGTCACGCCCCAAGGTGTCAGCAATAACCTCACCTAGTCGTAACGCCGTACCCGATGGAGAATCAACTTTATGACGGTGGTGTGTTTCGATAATTTCAATATCGGAGTCTTGTGCGAGTACTTGCGACATCTGCTTAAGTAAGTGAAAGCACAAGTTCATGCCGACACTCATATTCGCCGCAAACACAATTGGAATCGATTTACCTGCCTGGATCAGAAACTGCTTTTCATGTTCGCTAAAACCGGTTGTACCTATGACCATCGACTTTCCATTAACTCGGCAAAACTCAAGATTATTCAAGCTTGATTCGATCGTTGTGAAGTCGATCAAAAGATCAAAATCCGCTTCAGACAGGGTGGCAATCACTGGCACATCAACTCGGCCAACGCCCGCTAATTCCCCAGCATCAACGCCCAACAATGAACTACCTGGCCGCTGAATTGCCGCGCTAAGCACCATTTGGCGTTCATTTTCAGAATCAACGCCTTGCTCGCCAACGATGGCCTGAATTAAGGCTTGGCCCATTCTGCCGGCCACACCTACAACTGCAATTTTAAGCACCTAAGCAACACTCAATGAAATTGTTTAAAAAAAACATAATTACGTCGTAACCAGAACTGATCAAGTACGGAATACTTCTTTTATTTTACCAAATACTCCGGCGTCATCATTCATTTCAGAAAATTTTTCTAAATCGAATTCTTCCGACACCCTCAACAAGTCGAGCTCATTGCAGGCATTAACCAAGCCATAAATCACCGTTCGGCCATAGCCGGATTTTTGCATCAAACTATGAGGGCTTTCAGGCCTAACAAACATCATAGTACAAAGCTTAAGCAACATATTATCCAGTTCTAGCAAATCAAAATGAGGCCAACGCTCAAGAATATACTCAGTTTGAGGATCAAGACCAGCCATTAAGCTGCTACTCTTTGTGGCAATCGTGTTGGCCCAAACTAAACGGCTAATTGGAAAAGCTTGCACTTCGTCGGTCGGTCTCCAGCCCGGGGCCAACGTCACGTTAGTTAGGGTTTTCTTGCGCAGCGCTGCGGTCCATTTACCCGGTTCGCTATGCGAATAAACTAAATCACGCTCAGGCTTAATGAATAACAATTGTTCGCGACCAGAATAAATTTCGGCATCAGTTTTCCAAAAGTTACTACCTGACTCAACCACAGTACCGCCTTTTAGCTTACGGGTTAACTCGGCTTCCGCTTCGGCATCGACATAGCTTGAGTCACTATCTATCGAATCTTCGTCATCAACATATTCGTCATCAACATCAGACTCGCTCATTTCCCAAGCATCTAGGCTGTTCGTTTCGATAACTAAAACGCTGTTAACCGAAGCACTCTCATCATCACTCACCAATACCAGTGGCTGTGGGTAATCAGCCTCGTCGTCGCCATCCTTAAAGCCTTTTACATCATCGACTACTTTCATGTACTCGCTGTTTGTAAAGCTGTGATAATCAATGCTGAGATTATCTAACTCATAGTCATAATCATCGGCATCAGGTGCATCATCTGTGTCCTCAGACTGTGATTTATCATCCATTTCAACAATGACAAACTCCATATCTTTTGGCAAAACTTTCTCAACAGGAGCTTCCGGCTCTTTATCGGCGTTCATATCGAGTCGCGTAAGCTCCGTCTTGAAATCACTCCATTGAACGGGCCGTACGATATAGCCCTCGATATCGTCTAAGTCGTTACCAACTCGAATAGTTGGTAAATGATTCAGAGGTTCTTCATCGGCTGAAAATTCGTAGCTTGAATCAGCGATAACGATATTAGGATTTTCGTCAGTGCTACTCATTTCTTTTAGAATAATAACTTGGTACTCGAGCTCATTTTTAGCCAAGTTCAAGAATGACTTAAACAGAATTTGTTCTTTCTTTTCAATCCCTTTGAAAACTAAATATTTGATTTCGGTGGTCACAGGAGTACTCGTTATCTACAAATTAATTTATGTATTTATTTATCTAGACTTAATCAAAAGTCGCACATCACTCAAAAATATATCTAAGTGTAACCTCATATCAGTTCACTTATCGGAGCCCCATTAACCCATCGATCATTACTATCATCGAAAACTCTCCCATTGCCCGCAATTAGGGCAGAACCAATACATGGCCTTAGTGTCAAAGCCACAGTCTACGCAAGTATACTCAATCTTTTTAGCTTTTGCGCGACCCAACATTTTTTTCAACAAATCGACTCTGCGAACATCTCCGAGTTTATTGTCGGTCAAGGCACTCAGTAAGTAGTCAGCAAGTGTAGCACTCATGCCCTCGTTCTGCGATTTTTCTAAGATATGATCAATCGACTTGGATTGACCTAGTATATCTTCCAAGGACTCTTGCCACAATTTAAACGCATCAGCGTTCTTTGGCACCACAGCCACATTAAGCAAATAGTCTTTCATGCCAACAACGTCATTATTGCCGCCAAAGCTGGTAATCATTTTCTCAACGATAAGTTCGGCATAGTTGGGCTGAGATTTTGCTAGGCTCAACCAGAGCTCCCGTGCGCCAACATGATCTCCTTCCGCTGAACGCAAATCCCCTCTGAGCATTAAACTACGAGCAATAGAGGAATGTTCACTTCGGGCGTTTCGCAAGTGTTGCCGAGCAATTTGATATTCGCCAATTTTGATAGAGCGCTCAGCAAGCTCGCAATAGTAATGTGCAACTTGTCTATTTAAACCTTTGCGTTCGCCACGCTTAAGCAAGCGCAGAACATCTATGGCCTTCTGCCACTCCTTCTCTTGTTCATAAATACGCACTAAGCCTTCTATCGCTAAGACTCTATAGCCGCTAGAATCTTTTAGCTCGCTAAACAGGTTTTCTGCTCGATCAAGCCAACCCGCTTTATAGTAATCATTTGCTAGCTCGTGAATTGCCTGCATCCGCTGATCGTCTGTCAAGCTCGGCCTAGCTATCAAATTCTGATGTATTCGAGTCGCTCGATCAACTTGCCCTTTTCGCCTGAACAGACCCCCTAAAGCAAGGTGCAGCTCGACAGTTTCACTGTCGACTTCTAGGGCCTTTATAAAAACCTCGATGGCTCTATCAGGCTCTTCATTTAATAGAAAGTTAAGCCCCTTAAAATACTCCTTATTGACGGTTTGTTTTTGCCCAAAGCCTAGCTTAAAGAACAGCCAACGGCTGCCGACAGCACCCAATAAAAAGGCCAGCGCTATCGCTGGCCATGTCCAGTTCCATTGGGACAAAATCGCCATTAAACAAAAAGCTCAATAATACGCATTATTTGAAACTATGCCTCGTCATTCATTGGCTCAGTAATCGGAGCCGCTCGCAGGTTTTGCACTTCTTTTTCGACTTTTGCCAATTCACGCTTGGTCTTACCAACTTGCATTTTGTTACGAACAACCGAGAAGCTCATTAGCAAAATTCCAAGCAGCATCCCAATCACAAACGGTATCAATAACACCACAAATAAATCTACCTGGCGTTCGAGGTCAAAATAGTAACGCAATGTCACAGGGTCAGGATTTTTGAGATTCAATGTTAGCGCAAACAAAGCGAACACTAAAAACAACATGATTGATAATATTTTTTTCATAGACTAATACGTCCAATTCCTATTTCAAAGTTAGCAACTCAAATATGCTTCAAGTTCTAGCGTTCAGTAAATAATACCTAAAAGCCGGATTATTCAGTTAAGAGTTAAGGGCGTCAACTCGCTTTTTTAACTCTTTTCCAGGCTTGAAGTGAGGTGAAAACTTATCCTCGACTACGACTGATTCGCCTGTTTTTGGATTGCGCCCAACTCTCGCTGGCCGGTAATGCAATGAAAAACTGCCGAAGCCACGTATTTCAATACGGTCTCCATCTTCGAATGCCCCGCCCATACGCTCCAAAACGGTTTTCACTGCTAATTCGACATCGCGATGCGCTAAATGCGGCTGCTTGCCGACCAGAGATTCAATCAACTCCGATCTTGTGATTGTTGGTGTTTTAATCATTACCCTTTTACCCGTGATTAATTTTTACGCGCACAAGTATAGATAGTGAAACGACAACACGCAATGACTCACAGTGCAAAAAAGCTCTAAGCTACTGATATTGTTTCATTTATCCTTCACGTATGTAATAAAAGATAAAAATAAAAAAACCTTGGTCAGCATTTTAGCTAACCAAGGTTTTTCTATTGGACGCCTCGTACCAGAGCACGAGGCATTCAGACTGCTAAACCCAGCTTACTTATTCAGTTGCTGTTTTAACTTTTCAGCTAGCAAACTACCACCACCTGACTCACTAGAACCACTACCATACTCTTGGATCGCTTCACTTTCGTGTTGCGCTTCCAATGCTTTGATAGAGAGTGAGATGCGGCGAGTTTTGCGATCGATGGCCGTGATCTTAGATTCTACTTCAGTGCCCACTGGGTACAAAGCAGATGCATCTTCAATATGGTCACGCGAGATCTCGGCGGCGCGAAGATAACCTTCAACACCTTGCTCGATCTCAATCGTAACACCACGTGCATCGGCTTCTTTAACCGTGCCGTTAACCACTGAACCTTTCGAATTAACTGCTACGAAATCAGTGAATGGATCACCAGATACTTGCTTAACACCTAAAGAAATGCGCTCACGATCAGAATCAACCGCTAGAACAATTGCTTCAAGTTCGTCGCCTTTCGCGAAGTTGCGAATTACGTCTTCGCCTTCTTCGTTCCAAGAAAGGTCACTCAAGTGGATTAAACCGTCAATATTGCCGTCTAAACCGATGAATACACCGAAATCGGTGATCGATTTGATCTTACCAATAACTTTGTCGCCTTTCTTGTGAGTTGCCGCGAAGCTATCCCAAGGGTTAGCACGACATTGCTTCATACCCAATGAGATACGACGACGCTCTGGATCGATTTCAAGCACTACAACTTCAACTTCGTCAGTCACTTGACAAACTTTGCTTGGGTGAATGTTTTTGTTAGTCCAATCCATTTCTGAAACGTGAACTAGGCCTTCAACACCATCTTCCAACTCAACGAAAGCACCGTAATCGGTGATGTTTGTCACTTTACCGTAATGGCGAGTGTCAACCATGAAACGGCGTGCTAGGTCTTTCCATGGGTCATCGCCCATCTGTTTAATACCTAGAGACACACGTGCTTTTTCTTTGTCGAACTTCAATACACGAGCTTCAATGTCTTGTCCAACTTCCAATATCTCAGAAGGATGCTTAACGCGTTTCCAAGCCATATCGGTAATGTGTAGCAAGCCGTCAATACCGCCCAAGTTGATGAACGCACCGTAATCGGTAAGGTTCTTAACGATACCTTTAACGATTTGGCCTTCTTCAATTGTTTTAAGCAGTTCTTCACGCTCAGCACCCAACTCGTTCTCGACCACAGCGCGGCGAGAGACAACAACGTTGTTACGTGCTTTGTCGATCTTGATAACCTTCAACTCTAGGTCACGGTTTTCAAGATACGCAGAATCTTTTACAGGGCGCACATCGACCAAAGAGCCCGGCAGGAAAGCACGGACATTTTGTAGAGACACGGTGAAACCGCCTTTTACTTTGCCTGTGATTTGGCCCACAACGATGTCTTCGTTTTCGTGTGCTTTTTCTAGCTCAGCCCAAACGCGTACGCGTCGTGCTTTATCGTGAGACAATTTAGT
The DNA here is from genome assembly GCA_023301745.1 of Arenicella sp. Classification (GTDB taxonomy): domain Bacteria; phylum Pseudomonadota; class Gammaproteobacteria; order Arenicellales; family Arenicellaceae; genus Arenicella. The sequence continues at coordinate 40,139 of JALZVW010000041.1, forward strand.
ACGGCCATAACCGTCTTCAACGCTTTCGATAGCAACTTCTACTAAATCGCCAACCAGTACATTGTACTCGCCATCAACTTTAGCAAACTGAGATAGTGGGATTTCGGCTTCTGACTTTAAGCCTGCTGTAACCATAACATAGTCGTTTTCGACAGATACAACTTCAGCTTTGATAACCTCACCGATGGTCATTACGGTGTCTAATAGGCTCTCTTCGAACATTTGGGCGAATGATTCGCTCATAACTCTACCTTTTTAGCGCGGCCCTCTTAATCATGGAGAACGAATCGATGTCGTTCGCGGCGGGAGACGCCGGTGGCCCATAAAAAATATTGCGTTGCTTTCTCTAAACCTTGCCTCAGTCCGACCTGAAGTTCAGCGTTAATTTACAAGAGTCAAAATGCGCGTAACGACTTCATCAATAGTAAGTTCAGAAGTATCTAAAACCAAGGCATCTTCGGCGGGTTTAAGCGGAGAAGCATCTCGGCTAGAATCTCGGACATCACGTGCTTGAATCGACTCTAACAGGCGCGCGAGATTAACATCGAAACCTTTTGCTTTCAACTGATCAAAGCGCCTTTGTGCTCTTATTTCGGCGCTTGCCGTTAAAAACACCTTAAACGGGGCGTCAGGGAATACCGTTGTGCCCATATCTCGGCCATCAGCAACCAAGCCAGGTGCTTTTCGGCATCGGCGCTGCATGCTAAGCAGCGCGGCGCGAACCTCTGGTATCGGAGCAATGCCGCTGGCTAATTGCCCAGCCTCATCGGTTCTTAGCTCATCAGTAACCACGTGGCCGTTAATTTCAATCGTCGCTGAATCGGTTTCACAAACATGGCAGATAAGCTCCATAGAATCGGCCAAGCTAACCAATGAAACAATATCATCACACAGCACGCCTTCATTTTTAGCTAACCACGCTAAGCCACGGTAAATAGCGCCGCTGTCTAAATAATGCCAGCCGAATTTAAGTGAGCATATTTGCCCGATAGTGCCTTTTCCGGCACCACTGGGGCCATCGAGCGCTAACACGGGGGCTGCACTCTGCGCCATATTAGACACTAATATTCAAACCAACAGAGGTTGCCAAATCAACAAAATTAGGGAATGAAGTCGCGACGTTATCGGCTTCATTAATAATAATTTCATTTGCCGACACACCGCCAGCAACGGCGAATGACATCGCGATGCGATGATCATGATAGCTTTCTACTTCGCCCCCTATAATAGGGCCGCCGGTAACGACCATTCCGTCTTTACGCTCTTCAACCTCAACGCCAATCGCCCGTAAACCAGCGACCATTGCTGAGATGCGATCGCTTTCTTTATGGCGCAATTCTTCGGCGCCCGAAACAGTCGTTTCACCGTCAGCACAGGCCGCCGCAATGCATATCACAGGGAACTCATCGATCGCCAAAGGAACAAGCTTAGGGTCGATTACGGCACCCTTCAAACCAACATAAGCAACTTGAATATCAGCCACAGGTTCGCCGCCAACAGCGCGTGGGTTCAATAGCTTTATATCCGCACCCATCGATTTTAAAATATCAATAATGCCGGTGCGCGTGGGGTTAATACAGACATGCTCAAGCATTATTTTAGAGCCAGGTACGATCGACGCGGCGACCATAAAAAACGCCGCTGATGAGATATCAGCAGGAATATCAATATCAGCCGCCGTTAGTTCGCCACCGCCGCTTAAACGAATAGTACTTACTTCATCATTTATACGCTCAGTTTGGCAGTCATAACCATACGCCTTAAGCATTCTCTCAGTATGATCACGAGTGGGCGCTGGTTCGGTCACGCTGGTTTCACCGTCAGCATAGAGCCCGGCCAGTAATACCGCTGATTTTATTTGAGCACTTGCCATAGGCAATTTATAATCGATAGGCTCTAACTGCTCGACGCCTCGAATATGAATGGGCGGACAACCATTTTCGTCGGTAGCACATCGTGCGCCCATCGCTGACAACGGCACAGTCACACGCCGCATTGGCCGGCCTGTTAACGATTCATCTCCGACGAGTTTGGAGGCGAAATTTTGCGCGGCTAAAATACCAGACATCAAGCGCATAGCTGTGCCTGAATTTCCCATATCAAGGTCTTGCTCGGGAGCTTGCAAGCCTCTCATGCCAACGCCTTCGACTATTAACTTACCATTGTCAGGCCCGTTCGCATTAACGCCCATGGCGCGAAAAGCGGCCAGCGTTGCCATAACATCTTCGCCTTCGAGTAGACCGGTAATATTACTTGTGCCGTTGGCAAGAGAAGAAAACATAACCGCACGGTGAGACATCGATTTGTCTCCAGGCACACGGACATTTCCTGACAAGCCTTGGGTTGCGATATTGGTGGTTAAAATCAATTTTGCACTCATCTATACGTCTTCTTGTTTATTTTATACTAATTTAGTTTTCTTCATCGACTCAGCCTTACTAAGCAAGCCGGCATTTCGCGCCGCTTTCGCTTGACCAAAGTAGTTTAAGATCGCCTCTTGATCCGATCGCTCAACATTGTCACGAATCGCATCAATTTGGTCTCGAAAGCCATCTAATGATGCAAGCACTTGATCTCGATTAGTGATGCAAATGTCTCGCCACATTTCAGCGTCGCTTGAAGCAATGCGTGTAAAGTCATAAAAGCCGGCGGCCGCGAGGTCAAATAGTCGCTCTCGATCGTTTTGGTGGCTTAGAAAGTTCACTAAGCTGAACGCAATGACATGCGGTAAATGGCTGGTCTTAGCAAAAATCGCATCATGCTCCTCAAGACTCATTCGCATAACGTTAGCACCCAAAGCGAGCCACATTTCAGCGACGGTTGAAGCCGCCTGATCAGAGGCTTCATTGGTATGAGTAATAATAACGTGTTTGTTTTCAAATAAATCAAGTTTTGATGCCCCTACCCCAGAATTTTCGCCTCCAGCAATTGGGTGAGCCAAGACAAACTGAGGTAACACACTAGGTGCTCTGCGCTTCAATTGCGCATAAAGATCAGTTTTAACGCTCCCGACATCAGTGATAATCGCATCGTTAGGTATATCATCAACTAAACATTCTAATAACGGCACCATTGCTTGCATTGGTGTCGCTAAAACAATTAAGTCGGCATTTTTAACCGCTTCAGTGGCCGGTTCAACTCGGTCAACTACGCCGCTGTCGACGGCCGCCTTAGCCGTCGCGTCACTGCGACACACGCCGACAATATGCTTGGCCAAGTGGCGTTTCTTCAGGTCGCGGGCTAGTGAACCGCCCAGCAGCCCTGTACCAATGATAGTTACCTTTTCAAACATGAGTGTTACAGCGCACCCACTGGGTAAGAACCTATCAGTTTAAAGTACGCTGACCTACTCTCAAGTTCGGCCAGTGCCGACGCTACTTTAGGGTCTTCTGTATGCCCTGTTAAATCTATAAAAAACACGTACTCCCAATTAGTTTGTCGGCTTGGTCGAGATTCAATGCGGCTCATATCGACACCGACATCATACAAAGGCTTGAGAAGCTCAAACAGGCTGCCGACCTTGTTTGGTGCAGACACCATAATCGTGGTCTTATCTTCGCCACTCGCCGCATAACTATCATTGCCAATAATAAGAAAACGAGTGGTATTGTTTCGCTCATCTTCAATACCACTTGCAAGAATCGCGATATTATACAATTTGGCGGCAATATCACTGGCGATAGCAGCAACGGAATTATCTTTAGAGGCAATGATGGCCGCTTCGGCATTGCTGCTGGCGGTGAAAATCTCAGCATCTGGTAGATAGCGTTCTATCCAATTGCGACATTGCGCTAATGCTTGCGGGTGAGCATAAACCTTCTCAACCGCGGTTAAACCATCTGCGTGGCTCAGCAGCTGGTGATTAATAGGCAACTGCACTTCACCACAGACTTTTAAATCTGAAGTGGTGAAGCAATCTAAGGTGTGGGTAATAACACCTTCCGTCGAATTTTCTATCGGCACTACGCCAAAATGAGCCTTGCCCTGCTCTACAACACGAAACACATCAGCAATGGTCTTAACATCGAGACTGTTAACCGCTTGGCCAAAATGCTTAACCACAGCCGCTTGAGTATAAGTACCCTCGGGGCCAAGGTAGGCTACCGACATTGGCATTTCGGCGGCCAATGAAATGGACATGATTTCGCGCATCAAACGCACCATCTCATCGTCACCGACCAGGCCGCTTAGCTCTTCTCTCAACGCGCTGTTTCGTTGCCGCACGCGCCGCAATACTTGCGCCTCGCGTTCAGGGCGGTAGAACGACGCGTTGGCATCGACAGCGAGTTTCGCTTTGGCAATGTTGGCGGCAACAAGTACTCGCTCTTGGATAAGCCTCAAAATTTGCTGATCACACTCATCGATTTGCTTACGCAAAGCGATGAGTTCAGGGGAATCTACTTGCTGTTTTTCGCTCATCCGATATCTGTCTATTTGCCCGACTTAGTTTGACTTACTAGGCTTGAATTGCACGAGCAATCATAACGCCATCTAATGACCGAATGGTCTCAACCACTGAATCCAAGATTTGGCTATCGACGTCTACAATGGTGTAGGCAATATCCCCGCGAGACTGATTGATCATGTCATTAATATTGAGCCCAGCATCGGCCATAATGGTCGAAATTTGGCCAACCATATTCGGTACGTTGGCATTACATACGACTAAACGATGTTCAGTGCCTCGAGGCATAGAAACGTTAGGAAAATTAACCGAGTTTACGATATTGCCGGTTTCCAAGTACTCGCGCACTTGATTGGCGACCATAATGGCACAATTGTCTTCAGCCTCACCCGTCGAAGCACCTAAATGCGGCAAACCAATAACAGCCGGCGTTTTCTTAGTGCGGTTATTCGGAAAATCAGTAACGTAGGTCGCTAATTTACCCGCATCAATCGCGCCACATACAGCCTCATCATTAATGATGCCGCCGCGAGCGAGGTTAATGACAACAGCGGTGCTCTTCATTTTACCAACATTATCAACATTGATTAGGTCGCGTGTCGCATCGATTAGTGGCACATGAACGGTTAGGAAATCAACTTTACTGATAATTTCATCAACGCTATTTGCTCGGGTAATACGTGACGACAAATGCCAAGCGCCGTCAACCGTCAAACCGGGGTCAAAGCCGATCACATTCATACCTAAATCAATACAGGTATTAGCAACCATACGGCCAATTGCGCCTAAGCCTACAACACCAATTGTTTTACCGGGAAGCTCATAACCACCGTATTTTTTCTTACCAGCCTCAACTAACTTAGATAGCTCAGCGTCATCGCCTTCGAGAGCTTCGGTGTATTGAATTGCTTGGCTGATATTGCGTGCGGCCATAAACAAAGATGCAACCACTAGCTCTTTAACGGCATTAGCGTTTGCACCTGGCGCGTTAAATACGGGCACGCCGGCATCAGTCATTTTATCTAGCGGGATATTATTAACGCCTGCACCTGCACGGCCAACCGCTTTAAGCGACGACGGAATATCCATTTCATGCATTTTAAATGAGCGAAGTATGATTGCGTCAGGCGACGCTTCATCATCACTAACCGTATAGCTATCAGCCGGCAACTTATCCAAACCAAGCGGGGAAATATTATTTAGGGTGAGAATTTTATACATCTTTTTACTCGTCACTATTGTTAGTGATAATTTATTTTTAAGTGCTAACTAGTTTAACTATTAGCGGCTTTGAATGATTTCATGAAGTCGACTAGCGCATCAATGCCGTCCATCCCCATAGCGTTATAGATACTCGCGCGCATACCACCGACCGAACGATGCCCTTTAAGAGCGTGTAAGCCCGCTGCATGTGACTGCTCTAAAAAGGCCGCGTCTAATTCGCTATTGGCCAAGAGGAACGGCACATTCATCCAAGAACGGTTTTCGATAGCAACTGGGTTACTATAAAAACCATCGGAGTTATCAATATAACCATAAAGCTTCTCCGCTTTAGCGGCATTTACTTTAGCCACTGCTTCAACACCGCCGTTTTCTTTTAGCCAGGCAAATACTTTGCCAGCCAAATACCAACCAAAGGTGGGTGGCGTGTTATTCATGCTGTCGCTCTCAGCCATCACTTGATAATCCATTAAACGAGGCATGTCAGCGGGAAAGTTGCCAATTAGATCATCGCGGACGATGACAATGGTTAGGCCTGCTGGGCCGATATTCTTTTGTGCCCCAGCATAGATAATGCCGTATTTAGACACATCTATTGGCCGAGAAAGAATGGTAGAAGACAGGTCGGCACAAATAGGCTTATCAGTGTCAGGCAACCAATCAAACTCCACGCCAGCAATGGTTTCATTTGGAGTAATGTGAACATAAGCAGCATCATCGCTTAAGTTCCACTGAGATGATGACGGCACATGTTTATAGCCTTCAGCTGAGGTGTCGCATACCACATTAACGTCGACAAAACGCTTAGCATCGGCTATTGCTTTTTTGCTCCAATGGCCGGTATGAGCATAATCAGCTTTTCCGCCTAAAAACTTTAGGTTCAATGGAATGGCTGAAAATTGTGCCGTAGCACCGCCTTGCAAAAACAATACCTTGTAATTATCAGGAATGCCCATCAAATCACGCAAATCTTGCTCAGCTTGAGCCGCCGCCGCCATGAACGGCTTGCCGCGGTGCGATACTTCCATGACCGATGCACCAACACCGTTCCACTCGAGCATTTCTTGTTGTACTTGTTGAAGCACGGCTTCAGGTAACGCAGCTGGACCCGCGCTGAAATTGTAAATACGACTCATAATAAGTCCTCGGAAAAGTTTAAAATTGGGTCAGTCGATCAGACTTTGGTAAAGCGATATGGGTACAGACCGTACCAAGCTTCATTCGACTACTTGTTTGACGCCGCTATATATAAACGCAACTCTCAAAAAGTTAAAACAGGCTCTAGCAGTAGATTCTAGTGGTGTTATGGCAACAGTGCGGACACGGGTGCTCGTCGATAGTGGCTATATTTTAGCAAAACCTTGACCATTCCCCTATAAGCAGAAGTCAAAAGAGTTCTCTTTTTGAACGAAAAACTCTAAAAATCAATTTCTCACTCTAGTCTTCAAGCAATAACTCTAAGATCGGCGGGACCACTAAAACCGTTCGTCCAACAATAAGCGGCGAAAGTACTGAACAATTATTAGTTGTATTAGACTCTCCTTCGACAACCAATACACATAGTTCAGTTAGGTATTCTCCGGGCTCACTCGGGGCTTCAAACTCAAATTCAAAACCAGCACTCTCGCCTTGAACGATTGACGGAATTACAACCTCAGTTACCTGAGTACTAAACAATGGGGTTGATAGCGTCAGTCTAAGTCTCGTCGAAAGAGAGACACTACCGCCTTGATTAACAACCGCTCCAGAAATCTCAACCAATTCGGTAGCTTGAGGATCTACATTTGAAATTACCACTGACGACAATACCAGGTCAGCATCGACAGGATTAACAGGCCCCGGCATTGATAGGAACGGCGTATTTTCAGCAAAATACTCGTACGCGTTTGCAGCGCGAACAGCATTATCCGGTTGAGATAGTGCCAAGTCGCGCACACCGGCTTGATTATTGCGAAAGTCGGTAGTACCTGCTGTGACCGTAAAATGACTTATTTCATGAATAATGGTTCCAGATCGCGAATCGGTACCTGATGGACGAACCCTAAAAAACACTGGGCAAACATTCATATTGAATGGATCATTAGCAAACACGAACGCAAAAACACTCTCTCGATTATCGATATCACAGGTGCAATCAAAGCCAATTGGATTATTCACCAAGGCATTGGCTATGCTTTCCATGCCACGCCGAACACGTTCGTAGCGCGATGCGGTATACACCCCAAACCACTCACGATAACGCGGCGCCGAAGGTCGTTGATCAACTGGTGCATTATTTAAATCTTGACTGGCCCGCACCCCAATACTCTCAGCTATCGTCAAAGCTTGGTTAATCTGATCTCGCTGCGCAGCATCACAAGAACTGGCAATGATCGGCGTTCGTCTAAAAAGGCGTATGGGCCGGTCCTCAATCACATTAAGAACAGCGCCGTTCGCTCCCGCAGGGCTAGACCCTTTCAAATCAATATCTCGATCTTTGTAAAGTACTTGGTAGTGACCTTCAACATTAATTGCATACGAAAGAGATAAATCAATGACTTTGCTGACCTTCTGTCCGGGCTGAATCACCACAAAGTCACGATCCACTGGTGGTAATCTTTTGACAAATATACCGATATAGGGAACCTTTTGACCATCAAGAGAGAGCGACAAAAACTCATCACCAATAATGCTATCTAACGCCGTGCCTCGTTTTAAAAAACGTATATCTTGTGAACCGACATTAGTGTAGCTAACACGCACTTCAAGCTTGTCGCTAGAATTATATTTTGTTTTTATAGGCTCGATACTTGCGAGAATTTGATTATCTAACTCTCTTGCAAATACGGATAAAGGAATCATCAATAAAAGCACAGTGACCAGGCTGGCGTGTCGAATAACACTGGCCACACTATCAAAAACAACGTTAAACGCTTTCATATAATAGAACCTTGATATCAAGTTCGCAGTATTGTTATTTCAATACCAATCAAATGCATTACTCAGTCTGAATCCGCTGTCACGGATAACGCACACATCAAAATCATCGTACAATTGGCCTTACAACGTCAATCTATAGTGGCTTATTGACACAAAAATTATGATTTCCAGAGACATTAATAACATTTAAAACGCTGTGATTTGTGCAGAGACCGTAAGAGTCAACTACTCAACGGATGGCTTTTCCCATGCCCTCTTTAGCTAAATACTGCGGCGTAAGCCTCTAATTTTAGAGTTCGGGCGCACTTCAAACTCGTCAATTTTTATCTGACAAGTTTACTCACCAAATATTGCTAATCAACAATCTACACCCAAAGCCCTGCTACAGAGTTTTGCTCCATCACCCACATACGATGACACTGACATTATGAGGTCTACTGAACCGAGATTGCGAAATTGCCGGTAAACGGGCCACTAAAGGTGGTCGCCTCGATGGTATACAAACCAGGGCTTAACGTTATATTAATCCGAGAATCAAACAAGTTTCCTCCATCGTCATCAAAGGCTAATGGAGTGAGCGAGGTGCTACACCCACTAGTTATATACAAAAAAGTATCGACCGTGCTGGTCAGGTCTATTTGAACAGTCTGAATCGCTCCAATCTCTAGCGAGTAGTAACGTGCGAAAGTAGTGAATGGCCGATTCAATGATAATAAGTCTGAGCTCTGCCACTCATCAGCAACCGAGCCACCAACAGCGATCGACGGAAAAGAACACTCAGAAGGTTCACTCACCACTACTGGGCCACTCACCACTGCTTGGTCATCCGCTAACAAGAAGCTAACGATAGGTGCCATCACCGTTTGAGACTGAGAGGTGAGCGGCAAGCATTCATTCATTGTTCGCCAGCCCATATCTTTAAGCGCTAAAACAGTCGCGCAAGCGTTGCTCGTTGCTGTGGCAAACGGCTCCATTAGCTCATCTGGTGAAACAGTAACGTCCCAATGCGAAACCGAAGAACCTGGTTGAAATGTGCTCGGTGCAAACAATCTGAGGCTGCCACTCGTTCTACCACCAGTAAACACACCAGCGCCAGCCGATACATTTTGGCCGGTCCAAACCAAGCCACCATTATTAGTTGACGAAGTTCGACGACGAGCATCAGTCATAGACGGCCAAGCAAGCCCCTGTGAGACGTCGAATAAATTCAAGGTATAGGCATCATTTAGATTGGCTAATCTAGCGCCATTTTGATCTACCAAAGACAAAAATCCTATGCCATGCCCTATTTCATGTAGCACAGTATCAAATAACGAAATAGTCCCAGCTGGGGCTGGAGAATTAATCCCTAACCACCAACTTAGCTGAGTGAGACAACCAGGTGTACCCAAATTGCTATTGAACGTCGCTACAATATCGCTGTTTTGGGTATCCAAATCGACACCAGCTAGGCTATTCGCTTGAGCAACCACATAAATTGTGTTTTGCCGGGGCGCATTTGGGAAGTCGATAAAACCATTCAACGGCCCTGCCGCGCCCAAAACGCCCGATGTAGGGGCGCAATCCAAAGGATCCAGGCGAGCATCAAT
>JALZVW010000042.1 GCA_023301745.1 Arenicella sp.
GGTTCTGATAATGTTGCCAACGCCGAAGGTGAAACTGTAGAACAAGAGTCTTTTAACTCGATCTACATGATGGCCGACTCAGGCGCTCGTGGTTCACACGCTCAGATTCGTCAGTTATCAGGTATGCGTGGATTGATGGCAAAACCAGATGGTTCGATTATCGAAACCCCGATTACCGCCAACTTCCGTGAAGGCTTGAACGTATCGCATTACTTTATTTCGACTCATGGAGCACGTAAAGGCTTGGCCGATACGGCACTGAAAACAGCGAACTCAGGTTATCTGACACGCCGTTTAGTTGATGTATGCCAAGACTTGGTTGTAACCGATGAAGATTGCGGCACACAAAATGGCGTAAAGCGTAAAGCCCTAGTACAAGGTGGCGACGTTGTGATTCCGTTACGTGATCGTATCTTGGGCCGTACTACCGTAGAAGATGTTGTTTCTAATATCGACGATTCAGTTGTTGTGAAAGCGGCGACTATGATCGACGAAAAAGTTTTCGATATAATCGAATCTAATAACATCGATGAAGTGCTTGTTCGTTCGGCCGTAACGTGTGAGACACGCTATGGCATTTGTTCTAAGTGCTACGGTCGCGATTTGGCCCGTGGTCACCTGGTAAACCGCGGTGAAGCGGTTGGTGTAATCGCCGCTCAATCTATCGGTGAACCTGGTACACAGTTGACGATGCGTACATTCCACATTGGTGGAGCAGCAACAGCCGGTGCCTCAGTATCGAATATTGAAGTGAGCAGCACAGGTACTATTAAGTTAGAAAACCTCCGTTCAGTGGTTAACTCTGATAAGAGGCAAGTTGTGGTAGCACGCTCCGGCGAGCTCGTTGTTCAAGATCAAAACGGTTCTGACCGAGAGCGTTATAAGCTTCCTTATGGTGCGGTACTTCAAGTCAACAATGATGACGCGGTCGAAGCCGGTCAAATCGTTGCTAATTGGGACCCGCATACACATCCAATCATCACTGAAGTGGACGGCAAGATTAAGTTCTCTGAAATGACTGATGGAATGACGGTAACCAAGCAAACCGATGACCTGACGGGCGTTACTTCCTACGAAGTGATCGACCCTGCTGAACGCCGTGGCTCTGCCCGCGACCTAAAGCCGGTAATTGAGTTGGTTGATAGTAAAGACAAGCAAATCATGATTGCTGGTACTGATGTGCCAGCACGTTACTCGCTACAAGCGGGTGCGATTGTAACGGTAGAAGATGGTCAAAAAGTGGGTGTTGGTGACGTGTTGGCACGTATCCCGCAAGCATCGTCTAAGACTCGCGATATTACCGGTGGTCTACCGCGTGTTGCTGAGTTGTTTGAAGCACGTAAACCAAAAGATGCGGCTATCATGGCAACCTCTGGCGGAGTGATTTCATTCGGCAAGGAAACCAAAGGTAAGCAGCGTTTGGTCATTACTGATACGAACGGTGAATCGCATGAAACGCTAATCTTGAAAGGTCGCACCATCAACGTGTTTGAAGGTGAAACCGTAGAGAAAGGTGAAATCGTTGTTGACGGCTCTCCTGTTGCTGAAGATATTTTAGCTCTGAGAGGTAAAGAAGCGCTTACCAACTATATTGTCGACGAGGTGCAAGACGTTTATCGCTTACAAGGTGTAACGATCAATGATAAGCACATCGAAGTAATTGTTCGTCAGATGTTGCGTAAAGTGAAGATTACTAAGCCGGGCGAAACCAAGTTGTTACCAGGTGAGCAAATCGAGCGTACTCGTTGGTTAGAAACCAATGAAGCCGTCGAAAAGCAAGACATGGTAAAAGCGCAAGCTGAGCCAGTTCTGTTAGGAATCACCAAGGCATCGTTGACGACTGAGTCGTTCATCTCCGCAGCGTCTTTCCAAGAAACGACTCGTGTACTTACTGAAGCCTCTATTGCGGGTAAAGTTGATCACTTACGTGGCTTGAAAGAAAATGTTGTAGTAGGGCGTCTAATACCAGCAGGTACTGGTTTAGCGTACCACGAAGAGCGTGTTCGCCGTCGCCATGAAGCTGATGAGAAAGAGGCTGAATTAGCCGCACTTTTGACTCAAGAAACGGTTGATGCTGAAGCCGCGTTTGAAGCCTACCAAGACACTGATGAAACAGCCGTTGCTGAATAAGCTTACTCTTTGATCAGATAAAAAGCCTTATGACTTCGGTTGTAGGGCTTTTTTTATGGCGAGACACTTGTGTATACACTCGCTAGCATAATAATAGAACGGTGAAATGATGAGTCAATTGAAGGACGAGAAGGAACACTTAAAGAAAGCAATTCGAGTCGGTATGCGTTACGGCGAAAACCGAGGTGTGGTGAAGTTTGACGGCTCTGATTCCGCCAAAGATAAGATAGAGTATATCTACCGACTATTAGTGCACGACAAGTTGATTACGGCCCTGCCGGCCGAGCAGCTATCCCTTGCTAGTATGAAGCACAAGTTGGCGATTTGGGCATCGAAGCTCGAAGCCTAGTTTAGCGTACTGTCGAAGGCTTGTTGGCAGGCCGTCAGGCTGATCAGATTCAAGCTAGTCTTAGTACTATTAACCATGGCGCATCTATTGTAGGTCATTCCAATGACTTTACCCTGAGCTTCAGCCCATCGCGCGATAGCAACTCAAAAATTTTAGTGACTCGAAATAAGTGAGGCGAAAAGCCCCGTGAATGCGCCATCTGCTGAGCGTTTTCGGGGGCTGTAATTTAGTTTTCGAAAAGTGTTGACCGACCTCCAGATATAGGTACAATGCGCCTTGCTCGAGACAGCGGATGCGCTTTTAAAGTGTTGAAATTGGCTTCGAAAACGGCTTTAAAACTTGCTAATAAATAAGTTTCAAAAAGGTGTTGACGAGCTGGCTAGAATGAGTAGAATGCACCTCCCTT
>JALZVW010000043.1 GCA_023301745.1 Arenicella sp.
TTTACCTTATGCTTTGTCGATGCCTCAGCATTTTGGTTTGAAACAATAAAGGTACGGGTGCTGCCCCTAACCGTTTTTATTGACACGGCTGTGTAGTTTTCATCATCTTGAAGCACCGTTAGCTCCGCAATGTTGCTGGTAGAGTCATTGGCTGACTCACTAACAACATTGTAGCTACCATGAGGCTCTACGACTGAGGCAAAAAGAGTATTGCGGCTCTCAGGCCTTCTGATAATTAGCGCCGGGTCTCGGCGCAAGTTAAAGTCAGGATCATTCGCACCAACTCTGGCGAGAAGAATCTCATCGTTTGCATCAGCGACCGTGGTCAGGGTATAAAACTTGTTATTGTCCAGCCACGAAAATTTAGCATTACCTGAATCGGCGCTGCCTGTTGCTTCTAAGTAGAGGTGCTGATAGCCGTTTTTCTCACCCAGTGCTTTCAACGATTTTGGTGTATCAAGACTAAAGTTGGTGTCGAGCATTTGGCCTAAGTAATAGTAGGGCAGGTCATACTGATTTTTTGTGTCAGAGGTGACTCGTAAAAGGTCCAATAAAAAGGGTTTATCAAACTCTTCATCTTTAATCATCGCCATGGTTCTTTGCATTACCGTTCCTGGGTAGGCATTAGTTTCATTGGCGCTGACCACCTGTATCGCTTTATCAGAAGCATCAAAAAAGCGTAGCTCTGAGTGGTGTTTGCTCCCAACTTCATAGAGCCCGCCAAAATGAGAGGTTTCATTTTGAACCAAGGTGTTGTGAGCAATCGTTTGCTTGGCCCAAGTTTTATTCTCAGGCAGGTAGTTGCCGCCACCTTTTTGCCCAATATTGACGAAGCGAGTCATGCCATAGTCTTGCATGATTTCTTGGCCTTGGTTGTAAAGTGAGAATGACAACTTGTCGTAATGACCGTGGCTAAGCCCTTGAGCTGTATACTTAAATAGCAGTGTGAGTTCTTCATCACCGTATCGAAGCAGGCTTAGGCCGCCTTCGTCGCCATTGGCTCCATCGGAATAGTTAGCCGATCTTTTTTCGAATTTCTCAGCAAGACCATCGCGTACACCAGCCGCGACCGCATAGCCTGCGTCGTCAAGTAAAACTCGCCCGTGCTCTTGAGCAATGCTCAGTAAGCGAGGGTCTTTATTGCCATAGTAATAGGCTAGGTTAACGGCCGTCACTAGCGCATCATTTTGATATGACATGCCTTTTTGGCCATCATTGATCGGGAAGAACTCACCGTCGGCATCAGACAAATTAAGTAATACATCAACCGCCTTTAATAACACACCGTCTTTGTATTCAAGGACACCCAGTTCTGGTTTAGCATTGTTCAGCGCCTGAGCGAAAATCAAGAATGGGTACATCGCATAGCGTTGATAATAAGGCCCTTCAGTGTAATAGCCTGCTGGCGAAAAAGGCTCATTTAGATTAGCAAAGAAGCCTGATTTTTGGCCTTCAACTTTGATGAACCCGCCATCGTTATCTTTTGTGCCGATGGCTAGCCCGTCGTCTTTTAGGCCATTAAGCGCTCGGTCGATAAGCTCTTCATCTTGCATGACTAAACCAATCATACCAACTGCGGCAACACCCCACGTGCTGTGATTATGCACGCGATTAAAAAACTGAGGCGTGTCTATAGAAATGTGGTCAGCAAAGGGTCGAAACAAGTTGTTCTCAAGTGTGTCTCTTTCTTCTTTTGATAAGAAATTATAGATCGAATCGTAGCCTTGGCTTGCATACAGAAGCCAGTTGGCATCGTTTAGCGACTGCCAGAAGATTTTCCCTCTAGCATAAGAGCGTGTCTGAGGGTGCAGGGGTAAGTCTTTGTACATGGCTTCATATTGAAACAGCATGTCGCGAACATAAATGGCGTATTTTTTGTCTTCAAGAATTTGAAACAACAGGCCGGCCTTTTGCAGCATAAAGAAATTACGTTTATGCCTCTGATGTGTATAGCCGCCTGAAAAGTCTTTAGGGATCGGTGTGTCTATGCCGGTTTCAATTTCGGCATCGACTTCGTCTTTAAGTCGTTGCAAGCTAGAGTCAAACAGAGGCGTTTTACCTAAACCTGACTGAATTTTTTCTATGCCATCATTGGTTAAAATCAGACCATCGTGTTGCTCAGAGCTACAGGCCGATAAAAACAACAAACCGAACGCGATTAACAAAAAAGAGGTGTTCATACTACTTATCTTCATTTGCGATATACCTTATCAATAATTTTTATATTTTGAAGCAAATGCATTGTACTAGGTTGGTTTCGTTACGAACATTAATTTGAAGGCTTTCGTGATTATTTGATTGTCTGGACTCGCGCAATAGTACGGCTATTAGCGAGCCTCATGCATACAAGCCGTGCAAAAACCAATTGCGCTCTACTCGGTCGAAAAACACCCAGAGTAAGCGGCCATTTGACTGCCGAGCAATGAAGTAGTCTCTACTTTGTAACGCTGACCACCAGTGGCTGGTAATGCGGTTGGGGCCATGAATGATATTTAAAGGGCCGTCTAATAACGGAAGGTGGCCATGTTTTAGTAAGCGCCTTGGGGTGTCGAGTAAGCAAAGCGGCTCGTCTTTGAGTCGCTCGGCGTGGCTTGGCCATTCATTTTCGCTTGCCTGCTTTGGAGCCTTATTGGTTTTATAGCTGATAGGTGTTTCGTGTACTTGGGGGCTGTTTGTTGAGACGCGTGTATTCGCAAACTCGGGTAGGTGTTCAGCCTCAGCTCTTAGCTGGAAAACCGCCGAATGCCCCAGCCGGCTGGTTAATTTATCTAACAATTGTTGAAATTGTTCTTGGCTCGGCGCTGGGTTGAATAAGTCGTCATTGAATAATTGCTTTGGTATTAGGTGAGTGCTGCTTAGCGTGATGCTTGAAAATTCCCAATCAAATTTCATGTTTTCAAGCTTTAAAGCCGTCAACTCTTTGAATGCTGAGCTTTGCTTCGATGCTGAGTTTAGGTTCAATGCTGAGTTTAGGTTTTGCTTTGCATTGACACTGATGTGAACCGTTTTAAGTAAGCGATTGTTTTCGTGATAGAAATGCCATGTGAAGCCACGGCAAAGTAGTTGCCTTGAATTCACAAACACAATTAAGTCGTCTAGTAGCTGATCAAGTTGTTGTTGTATCCATATGATGTTACTGATCGGCTCGGCAAACTCTACACGGGCACTAAAGGTTTCCGGCGGGGTGATGCCTACTTGAGGGTCGGCTAAATCCCCCGATAGCTGTCGTAAGTAGATTAAAAAATCTTGTCCAAAGCGCGAGCCTAATTCAGAGTGAGGAATGTTGCTAATATCACTGAGTGTTAGAAAACCGCAATGGAGTAGCTTTTGAATGATTTTTGGCGGTTGTTCTAAGTGTTTAAGTTTTGCCTGGCCTAATGCTATATCACTGCTATTTAGCTCTTGATGGTTTAGAAAACTTAAAACAATCGCGGCTTTTGGTGTTTTCGCTAAGCCTAAACTAGCGTCTATTTTGAAGTCGGCTAAGTCTTTTTTAATTAGATGAGTTATGTTTTCTAAGCCATTGAATAATTTAAAACTTTTTTCAATTTCTAATAATAAAATATCCTCTTTTTTGGGGCTTACTAATGAGGTGTAGCGGTATGCCCAATAGCTAAGCTCTTGTCTCTTTGTTGTTTCTAATTGAAGGTCTCGTTCATGCAACTTTAGGTCAGGGTTTAACATTAACGCATGGTTTACACTCATGCCTTTGGCGATACCAGACTCTAGTGCCAAGAGGCTGCATTGCCAGATCTGTTGTTGATACGTAATGGCGATCGAGATATCGGAATTGAGTTCATAGCCAAGGCTGTTTAGGCTTAGCTGCGTAAAGCGCAGGCACAGCCAAGCGTGTGTTGAAGGCTTCTTGTCAGTTGGCATCTCAATGCACCGTTTGCAGTGCAGAGAGCGGTGCGATGATTGTCACGGACGAATGCCAGGCTTTAGGGTGTGTGACACTCTGGCTTTCTGCCTTGGCATTATGCGTTCTTATCGGCCGCTCTTCTGGCGGTTGGTGCACAATATTCACGGGCAGTAAATTCACGGGTAAACGCTGCCAGTTTTCATAATGTGGCTCTAGAGACACTGTGCATTTTTGGCCGCCCCAACCTTGAGGTTGCTTTAATATGCTCAATTCAAGCTTGCTGTGTGAATTGCAATCTAGTTGAACCCGTAAGCCTGATACTGAGGCTTGGCTTAAACAGCGGCTATGACGAAATAGCACGCCCCATGATTGTGTTTTTTCTACGGCTAGTTGTAAGCGCCGTAGATCATGAGTATTAATATGATGTGTGCCGGTCCAAAAAATAACAGCCGCACAACAATTGCCTGCTAGGCTTTGTTCCGCGGCCCATAAGCTCTCTTTGAGTGTGTTAGTTTTGACAATCGTAAGTGATCTTAAGTCTATGTTTTCTTTGACTAAAGCTGGTGCAAATAGAGAGTAAGGCGGGGCAATTAAAATGATGCTTTGCGGCCTAGATGATTGCTGTAATGATGACTGTTGAAGCGCCCTTAATGCCGGCATGAGTAAGCGTAGCTCCCCGATGCCATCTTGGCTAGTGCCGAATTCATTGATGGTTCCTAGAGGCCAGCCTTGGTTGTACAGTTGTTTGTTAATTGATTCATAGCCGGTATTAATACTCCTTTGATTACCTTGATGGCCTTGTTTTGTCTGTGACCCTCGCCACAGCTTGCCCGCTATAGATTTACCATAAAGCGCTATTAATCTGTCCAATTTTTCAGTTTCATCTGACATGATTGGAGTATATATTGAATTGTGTACATAATTCAAAATCTAAAGAAAAATATGAGCTTGAATTAAATAATAGACACAAAAAAGCCCGTCTCAACGATATAAGCAGTTGAGACAGGCTTTGATGTTTAACGCTATTTTTAGCTATTTTAGCTTGGCTAAGCGCTCCCAAGTTTCGACAACCGAATCGGGGTTAAGCGAGACAGAATCAATGCCTTGCTCGAACAACCATTCGGCTAACTCTGGGTGATCGCTTGGGCCTTGGCCGCAAATACCCACGTATTTACCGGCTTTATTACAGGCCGCGATTGCCATAGACAACATTTTCTTAACCGCAGGGTTACGTTCATCGAATAGGTGAGAAACAATGCCTGAATCGCGATCTAAGCCAAGTGTCAGTTGGGTCATGTCATTTGAGCCAATTGAAAAACCATCAAAATACTCTAAGAACTCTTCCGCGAGTAGAGCATTGGCTGGTAGCTCGCACATCATAATGACTTTAAGGCCATTTTCGCCGCGCTTTAAACCATTTTTCTCTAACAATTGAATCACTTGAGCCGCTTCATCAGTGGTTCGAACAAACGGAATCATGATCTCAATGTTGGTTAAGCCCATTTCATCGCGTACATACTTAACCGCTTTGCATTCCATTTCGAAGCAATCTTGCATGCTCGGAGCGATGTAACGAGACGCACCTCGAAACCCCAGCATTGGGTTTTCTTCGTTTGGCTCGTAGTCATGGCCGCCAACCATATGCGCGTATTCGTTTGATTTGAAATCTGATAAACGAACAATGACTCGTTTTGGGCTAAAGGCGCAACCCAATGTGGCGATGCCTTCAGCTAACTTCTGAATAAAGAAGTCAGTAGGGGAGGCATAGCCGGCTTTGTATTCATCAATAATGGCTTTTACATCAGCAGACTGCTTGTCGTATTCGATCAGTGCCTTGGGGTGTATGCCAATCATGCGGTTGATGATGAATTCCAAGCGCGCTAAGCCAATACCTTCGTGTGGTAATTGAGCGAAACTAAAGGCGCGATCAGGGTTACCAACATTTTGCATGATTTTAAATGGAATGTCAGGCATGCCATCAAGCTGAGTGACTTGTTTTTCAAAGTCGAGTTCACCGGCGTAAATGAAACCGGTGTCTCCTTCAGCGCAAGATACCGTGACCGGCGCGCCATCGGCTAGTTTTTCAGTGGCATCACCACAACCGACAATGGCGGCTACACCAAGTTCGCGAGCAATAATCGCGGCATGACAGGTTCGGCCACCACGGTTGGTGACAATGGCCGCCGCGCGTTTCATTACTGGTTCCCAATCAGGGTCGGTCATGTCGGTGACTAAGATATCGCCTTCTTGCACGATGTCCATATCGTCGATGCTCAACACTTTACGAACCTTGCCTGAGGCAATGCGTTGGCCGATGGATCGGCCTTCAGCGATGACTGTACCGCGTTCGTTTAATTTATAGCTTACTTTTACGTTGGCGTCTGACTGGCTGGTGACTGTTTCTGGTCGAGCTTGAACGATATATAGCTGCTGGTCATCACCGTCTTTAGCCCATTCGATATCCATCGGGCGGCCATAGTGCTTTTCAATGATTAGGGCTTGTTTGGCTAATGACTCAACATCGGCATCGTTAATCGAAAACTGTTGACGGTCGGCGATATCAACATCAACGGTGTCTACTGAGCGGCCAGCGGTGGTCTCATTTGAGTACACCATTTTGATGAGTTTGCTGCCCAAGTTGCGTCGAACAACGGCCGGGCGACCTGCATTTAAGGTTGGTTTGTGTACATAGAACTCATCGGGGTTAACCGAGCCTTGTACTACCGTTTCACCCAGACCATAGGATGAGGTGATAAATACCACATCGTCGAAGCCAGACTCGGTATCGAGCGTGAACATAACGCCGGCCGAACCGGTTTCGCTGCGTACCATGCGTTGAATGCCGGCTGATAATGCAACGTTTTCATGGGCATAGCCTTGATGCACTCTATAAGAGATAGCGCGGTCATTAAACAGCGATGCAAAAACCTCATGCACTGCATGCTTAACCGCCGCTAAACCTTCGATATTTAAGAAAGTTTCTTGTTGACCAGCGAAAGATGCATCGGGTAAGTCTTCAGCCGTTGCTGAAGAGCGAACCGCAACTTTAAGGTTTTCATTGCCGCCTTGCATTGCCGTAAACGCGGCATCTAGGCTGGCGTCAAAGGAAGCTGGAAACGGTGTGTCGATGATCCACTTTCGGATATCAGCGCCAGCGGAGGTGAGCTCGGGTATATTGTCTACATCGAGTGCGTCAAGACGAGCATTGATACGCTTGTCTAGATCATCAGTAGCAAGAAACTCGCGATAAGCATCTGCCGTGGTGGCGAAGCCGTTTGGAACTGATACACCTAACGCCGTTAAGTTACCGATCATTTCACCCAATGAGGCATTTTTGCCACCGACTCTTTCAACGTCGTTTATGGTAAGCTGATCGAATTCGAGAATGTACTGCTGGTCAACCGTAGTCAAAATCTAATCCTCTCTCGTGGATTATTTATTCGTGGACCGATAGTTTAACATGAGCGCGAGCAGACAGAAGCCATAGCGAGCACTTCGCACAACTATTTTTACTAATAAAACTGATGAAACGTAAAGTATTTTTTCTATCTGACAGCACTGGTATGACCGCTGAAAATCTTGGTCGCAGTTTATTAGCGCAGTTTCCTGATATTCAGTTTGAGAGTGTTACTAAGCCTTTTGTTGACACATTAGAGAAAGCTCAGAGTATTGCTACTGAGATTAATCAAGAAGTACAAACCTCGGCGCAACGGCCAATTGTTATCGATACTATTTTAAACGACGAGGCCAGCGATTTAATTCGACGAGCCAATTGTTTTTATATCGATATTTTCTCAACCTTTTTATCGCCTTTAGAAAAAGAGTTGGGGGTTAGGTCATCGCATACGGTGGGTCACCCGGCAATTTTCAAAGAAGACAGCCGAACGGTCGACCAAAATTATATGCAACGCATTGATGCCGTGCATTTTGCCTTGGCAAATGACGATGGTATGCACCTTCATCGCTATAACGATGCCGATATTATTTTAGTGGGCGTGTCGCGAACAGGTAAAACTCCGTCAAGTGTCTACTTAGGCATGCAATATGGTATTAAAGCGGCTAACTACCCACTCATTCCGGATGACTTAGAGTTGAGTAAAATACCTGATGCGTTAAGTGACCATACTAAGAAGCTATTTGGTTTAACTATTCGCCCCGCACGCTTAGCCGAGATTCGTAATGAGCGTAAGCCCAATAGCAAGTATGCGGCGCTGCGTACGTGTGTAGACGAAGTGCGACAGGCCGAAGCGCTCTATCGACAGTATCGAATACCCTATATCGACACCACTCAACTATCGGTCGAAGAAATTGCCGCACGAATGCTACAACGAGCCGGCATTGAACGCCGTGTTTCAAGTCTGTAGAGCAAGCCGTAAGGTAGATAGAGTAGGGCAGTTTAATGGATGATCAAAAATGGATGGCCAGAGCCCTAGAATTGGCTCAAGCGGCAGCTGATGTTGGCGAAGTGCCGGTTGGCGCAGTGCTGGTGCGAGGCGATGAGCTTCTCGGTGAGGCTCATAATGCCCCAATTATGAATAATGATGCCTGTGCCCATGCTGAAATTTTAGCGATTAGAGCCGCGTGCGGTGCCGAGCAAAATTATCGCTTACCGAATACAACCTTGTACGTAACCTTAGAGCCTTGCGCTATGTGTGCAGGCGCGCTAATTCATGCAAGAGTAGAACGAGTGGTTATTGCCGCTAAAGAGCCTCGAGCCGGCGCCGG
>JALZVW010000044.1 GCA_023301745.1 Arenicella sp.
GTCCGGGTTTTGGCTGCCTGGGCGTCGAAAGTTATCAGCGTATTTTTTTAGAATTTCGGGGCGTATCACCATTAGGTCGCAAATAGCTAGCCCTGCGAATTTGTCTTGATGGGTGTTCATCGTCGCAAGGCCGACCATGCCGCCATATGAGTGGGCGATAATGGTGGGCTTTTTGTCGTTATCGAACAAGCCTGTATGGTTGGCGACGTCTAGCGCCTCGGCAACTCGAATCTCTTGTGGGTAATCATCGCGCGCACCTGAGTCACCCATGCCGGATAAGTCATAGGCGACTACATGATAGTCCCCGGCAAGCATGGGCGCGATAAATGCAAAGCAGCGGGAATGAGCGAGAAAACCGTGCAGCATCAATAGGCCTGGTTTAGACGAGTCGCCCCAACTAAAGTAATGAATCGGCACGCCATTGGACTCTACCCAGCCCTCTCGGCGGTCAACCGACATCGCCGACAGTAGCCAATCCGATGGTTGATCTACCGCGCCGTTAAGATCATCTAGTGCGGGGCTGGGTTGCTGGCTTTTAAGCGATTGTGTCATTAATTTTGGTCCGTTTTCATCGCGGTGTCGCGCTGAATAAAAGTTCGTAACACTAGTTTACTATAGTGCGTCATCTCTGGCGTCAAAAGCTCACCCGCAAGCGCTGTCGGCGAGCATCGATACGGTCGACTGACCATCGAGCCCTATCTAAATCGATATTTGCATTTGATGTTTTTGTTATCGCCGTGATCTGCAAGGCTGTGGTTGGGTCACTTTGTTTAGAAAAACCGCTGGCTAATTGACTAAGACCCGCCATGATCGTCGTTTTACCTTAACAATTGCTTTAAGAAACTAGCGCTATAAATCAGTGTGACAAGCATTGCGAAACGTCTTTCTAGCATTTATACTCCGCGAGCAGTCAAAACGGCCGATTTATGAAAAATCCAGACCCAAGTTCTCGCAGAGAAATTGAGAGTCAGTTCAGTGAAACTGATAGTTATGACGAGGCACCGCGCCACGTTATGCAAATGAGTAAGACTCAACCTGGGTTATTATTGAAATTGGCTTTACTGCAAACTATTGGTACCGCTGTTTTCAGTCTAGCCATGTTTGTTTGTTTTGACCTACGCGAAGCATTGTCTGCCCTCTTTGGAGGTGCAATTGCGATCATCGGCAGTTTGTATTCTGCTGGCCGCTTGTTTTCCACGAAGCAAGACGCCGTCGCGGCCGAAATGTTAATTCGGTTTTATGTGAGTGTGGTGCTAAAAATTATATTCACTTTAGTAATGATGGGCATTTGTCTGATCATACTTAAAGTGTCTCTACTGCCGTTTATAATCGCGTACTTAATCGCGGCGGTAATAGTGAATTTGCTAATGCTTTTGGTTCCGGCCCAGCTCGATATTGTAGAACACAGTATTGTCACCGAGGCAGCGGAAGACCAGGGCACTAACAATGAAAGAATTTAAAATTTAAGTTTGAGATTTACATCTCTCAGGAATGGAAAATGGCATCTGAAAACGGTGAACTAACAGGCGCTGGTTATATTAACCACCACCTAACCAATCTTACATACGGCCAATTACCAGATGGTAGTTGGGGCTTTGCTCATGGTGCGCAAGAAGCCGCAGACATGGGTTTTATGGCGATTCACGTAGATTCAATGGTTTGGGCATTAGGTCTGGGTGTGGTTATGTTCTGCATAATGCGCAGTATCGCCAAAAGCTTTAGCTCTGATAAGCCATCTAAAGTTCAATGCTTTGTTGAAGCTTTATTCGACATGGCGCAAGACTCTAAAGACAGTACCTTCACCAAAGATGCTAAAAATGAATGGATTGCGCCAATGGCGTTGACCATTTTTGTTTGGGTATTCTTCATGAACCTAATGGATTTAGTGCCAGTTGACTGGATTCCAGAGCTCGCTAAGTTAGCGGGTGTTGGTTATATGAAAATTGTGCCGTCTACCGATGTAAACATCGCATTAGGTATGGCCCTCGCTGTGTTCATCATGATTCTTTATTACAGTTTAAAGATCAAAGGCCCTATCGGCTTTACCAAAGAATTGGCACTACAGCCGTTTGGTAAATATTTAATTCCGTTTAACTTGGTTCTTGAGTTGGTTGGCTTGCTTGCTAAGCCGTTGTCTCTTGGGCTTCGTTTGTTCGGCAACATGTATGCCGGCGAACTTATTTTTATCTTGATTGCAATGATGTACAGCGCCAGCCTGAGCCTAGGTGTTCTGGGCGGCGTTGCACAACTAGGTTGGGCTATATTCCATATTCTAGTTATCACGCTTCAAGCGTACATTTTCATGATGCTAACTATTGTGTATCTGAGCCAAGCTCACGAGAAACACTAGTCGTTAGCATTATTTAACTTTTTCAATTTTAATTTTTTATATTTTTTAGAAAACAGGAGCTCCAAATGGGAACTATCGTAGGTATGACCGCAATTGCCGTAGGCATCATGTTAGGTTTAGCAGCTGTAGGCGCTGCAATTGGTATCGGCCTTATGGGCGGTCGCTTTTTAGAGGGTGTTGCACGTCAACCAGAAATGGCGAACACACTTCAAACTAAAATGTTCTTGCTTGCTGGCCTGATCGATGCGATTCCAATTATCGCAGTTGCGATCGCTCTATACTTCTTGTTCGCATCAGGTTTGATCGACGCAAGCGTATTAGAAACTTTGAAAGCAGCGGCTTAATTAGCTCACTTTCTGAAACGAGGAACGATAGATGAATATTAATTTAACCCTTATAGGGCAAACCATCTCGTTCTTGCTGTTTGTTTGGTTTTGTAAGAAGTTTGTATGGCCACCTATGGTGAATGCTATGCAAGATCGTCAAAATCAAATTGCAGACGGTTTAGCCGCGGCTGAAAAAGGCCAAGAAGCACAAAATGTGGCAGAGAAAGAAGCAGCCGAGTTGATTAGCAATGCTAAGACACAAGCTGCTGAAATCATTGCCAGTGCAGAAAAGCGCGGTAACGCCGTTGTTGACGAAGCGAAAACCACCGCTACCTCTGAGAAAGAACGCATTGTTGCGTCGGCTCTCACTGAGGTAGAACAAGAAGTACACACAGCGCGTGAATCATTGCGCACTCAAGTGTCTTCTATTGCGGTGGCAGCGGCCAGCAAAATTGCCGACAAAGAAATCGATGGTGCCGCTCACGCTGGCTTGATCGACGACCTTGTTAAGCAATTAAAAGCTAGCTAACGCTTGCAACCAAACAGGTAAGAATAATGGCAGACAATGCATCCATTGCTCGACCTTACGCCAAAGCGGTGTTTGATCTAGCGCAAGAGGCCAACGCGTTTGACGCGTGGACTGCTGCACTGGGACAACTCGCCGTAATTAGCAACGACGCCGACTTCGGCGCGCTGGTCTCAGACCCGCGTGTAGATGGTGTTAAAGTTGCTGAGCTATTAACTGATCTTGCTAAAGATAGCCTGCCTGAAGGCGGTGCTAACTTTATCAACTTGTTAGTGCAAAATGATCGTTTGGAATCGTTGGTTGATATCAATCAGCAGTACACCGATCTAGTTGCTAAAGCGAAAGCCTTAGTCAACGCGGAAGTGATTACCGCTAAACCACTAACAGACGATCAAAAATCATCCTTGGCTGCGGCGCTAGAACAGCGTTTAGGCCTTAAAGTAGAACTTGCAGAAACAGTGGATGCCGACCTAATCGGTGGCGCCATTATTAAAGCAGGTGACATGGTGATTGATGGTTCTGCGAAAGGGCGAATCGAGAAGCTGACGACGGCGCTAATGCGCTAATGTCTAACTGCGTGACCTTCAGCCCGGTCAATTAATGACTAAGCTGAAGACACGTAGCGAATAAATAAGTAGTTAACGTTGAGGACTTGCAGTCATGACAACGCAATTGAACCCATCTGAAATCAGCAACCTGATTAAAGATCGGATTAAAAATTTTGAAGCATCCGCTGAATCGCGTACCGAAGGTACCGTAGTCAGCTTAACCGACGGCATCGCCCGCATCCATGGCTTATCTGAAGCAATGCAAGGCGAGATGTTGGAGTTTCCGGGTGACATCTTTGGTTTAGCACTTAACCTTGAGCAAGACTCAGTAGGTGCGGTGATCATGGGTAACTACAAAAACATCTCTGAAGGCGACACAGTAAAATGTACTGGCCGCATTCTAGAAGTACCAGTTGGCCGTGCGCTGCTTGGTCGTGTTGTAGATACTCTAGGTAACCCAATTGATGGCAAAGGCGCCATCGAAACCACTGAAACCTCGCCAATTGAGAAAGTGGCTCCGGGCGTAATTGAGCGTGAAGGTGTTAACCAACCTCTTGAGACTGGTTTTAAATCAATCGATGCCATGGTGCCGATTGGTCGTGGTCAACGTGAGTTGATTATTGGTGATCGCCAGACTGGTAAAACCGCGGTAGCGATCGATGCCATCATCAACCAAAAAGGTAACGGCGTTAAATGTATCTACGTTGCGGTAGGCCAAAAAGCATCTTCGGTTGCTTCAGTGGTTCGTAAACTAGAAGAGCATGGCGCGTTAGAGTACACCACGGTTGTTGCTGCAAATGCATCCGACTCAGCCGCATTGCAATACCTCGCGCCTTACGCGGGTTGTTCAATGGGCGAGTATTTTCGTGATAACGGCGAAGACGCTTTGATTGTCTATGATGATTTGTCTAAGCAAGCGGTAGCCTATCGTGAAGTATCATTATTATTGCGTCGCCCACCAGGCCGTGAAGCCTACCCAGGTGATGTATTCTATCTTCACTCTCGTTTGTTAGAGCGTTCGTCGCGTATCAACGAAGCTGAAGTAGAGCGTTTGACTGGCGTTAAAGGCAAAACAGGTTCATTAACGGCACTGCCGATTATTGAAACTCAAGCCGGTGACGTATCAGCGTTCGTACCAACCAATGTGATCTCGATTACAGACGGTCAGATCTTCATGGAAACTGACCTGTTTAACTCCGGTATTCGTCCGCCAGTAGATCCTGGTTTGTCGGTGTCTCGAGTGGGTGGTGCAGCGCAAACTAACATCATTAAAAAGCTAGGCGGCGGTATTCGTCTTGCTCTTGCTCAATATCGTGAATTAGCGGCGTTCTCACAGTTCGCATCTGATCTAGATGAAGCAACTCAAGCACAACTTGCCCGTGGTGAGCGTGTGACTGAATTGATGAAGCAAGCGCAGTACGCTCCAATGTCAACAGCTCAAGTGGCTTTGTCATTGTTCGCCGCTAACGAAGGTTATTTCGATGACGTAGAAAAAGAACAAGTTGGCCCATGTGAAGCTGCAATGCAAGCGCACGTTAAGGCTAACTTCGGTTCTTTGATCGATGGCATCAATAAAACGCCTAAGCTGACTGACGAAGTTACGTCGGGTATGCACGAAGCCTTGAAAGACTTCAAAGCAAACGGCAGCTTTTGATTCGCGGAGCTCGCTTCGCGATCAAGCGGCTAGCCGCTTCGCGCTGAGGGCTCATGTAACCGCTAACACACTAGTAGAGAAATAAGATGGCAGTCGGTAAAGAAATCCGCGATCAGATTGGAAGCGTCAAAAGTACGCAGAAGATCACCAAAGCCATGGAAATGGTGGCCGCAAGCAAAATGCGCAAAGCGCAGGACCGCATGTTGGCTGCTCGACCTTACGCACAAAAAATTCGTTCAGTAGTGGCGCATATCGCCAAAGCGAATTTGGAATACAAGCACCCTTTCACGATTGAACGTGAAGTGAAGCGAGTAGGCTATATTGTTGTAAGTTCAGACCGTGGTCTGTGTGGTGGTCTCAACATGAACGTTTTCCGTAAAACCATGAACGACATGGCGGCGTGGGACGAAAAAGGTGTTGAGATTGATGTCGCCACGATTGGTTCAAAAGCCTTATCGTTTTTTCGCAGAGCAGGCGGTAACGTCGTATCAGAAGCGTCACACTATGGTGATAAGCCAAGTTTGACCGATCTTTTGGGCGCGATTACCTCTATGCTAAAAGCCTACGAAAATGGCAAGATTGATCGTTTGTACGTTGTGTCTAACGAGTTTGTGAACACCATGACTCAGGCCGCTGTTTCAAAGCAGTTGGTACCGGTTGAGGCAACGCAAGAAGCCACAGACGAAGTGCCTGCCTTGTTTGACTATATCTACGAGCCTGAAGCAAAGCCGATTTTAGATACGGTGCTGAAGCGTTACATTGAGTCGCAAATCTACGAAGCCGTTGTTGAGAACGTAGCGTGTGAGCAGTCTGCACGTATGGTTGCAATGAAAGCTGCGAGTGATAATGCGGGTGATCTTATCGGTGAGCTAGAGTTGATTTACAACAAGGCTCGTCAGTCAGCGATTACTCAAGAGATCTCTGAGATTGTGAGTGGTGCGTCTGCTGTTTAGGCAAACATAAAAATAATTGATCACAAGGCCTTTTAACGAACGCCAACTGGTCTTGTGAATAGAGAGAGCCTTTAGCTCGGGGCGGCAAGCCGCCTAACTGCTTGGCAGTTCTCGCGAATAAATCGAAATTTTAGTATCAAGAGGAAACCGAAAATGAGTTCCGGAAATATAGTAGAAATTATTGGCGCAGTAGTAGACGTACAGTTTGCTGCCGATGCCGTGCCAAACGTATATGACGCATTACTTGTGACAAGTGCTGATTTAACCATGGAAGTTCAAGCGCAACTTGGTGACGGCATTGTTCGTACTATTGCGATGGGCGCTACCGAAGGTCTAAAGCGTGGCTTGGAAGTAAGCAACACTGGCAACCCAATTTCGGTTCCTGTTGGCCCTGGTACGCTTGGTCGTATCATGGACGTGCTTGGCCGCCCAGTGGATAACGCTGGTGAGGTTGAAGCGGTTCGTCGTGACCCAATTCACCGTGAGCCACCAGCCTACGCTGACCAAGCGTCAGAAACAGCAATTCTTGAGACTGGCGTAAAAGTAATCGACTTGATTATGCCTATCGCTAAGGGTGGTAAAGTTGGTCTATTCGGCGGTGCCGGTGTTGGTAAAACCGTAACCTTGATGGAGTTGATTAACAACATCGCGGTTGCCTCAGAAGGCCTATCAGTATTCGCCGGTGTTGGTGAGCGTACCCGTGAAGGTAATGACTTTTACTACGAAATGAAAGAAGCTGGCGTACTTGATAAAGTTGCCATGGTTTATGGTCAAATGAACGAACCTCCGGGTAACCGTTTACGTGTTGCTTTGTCAGGTTTGACAATGGCTGAGTACTTTCGTGATGAAGGCCGTGATGTATTGATGTTTATTGATAACATTTACCGTTACACACTTGCCGGGGTAGAAGTATCAGCCCTACTAGGCCGTATGCCTTCAGCGGTAGGTTACCAACCCACTTTAGCGAGTGAGATGGGCGCCCTTCAAGAGCGTATTACATCAACTAAGAATGGTTCAATTACGTCTTTCCAAGCCGTATATGTACCTGCGGATGATTTAACCGATCCATCACCAGCAACAACCTTTGCTCACTTGGATGCGACATTAGTATTGTCACGTCAAATTGCAGAGCTTGGTATTTACCCGGCGGTAGATCCGCTTGATTCATCTTCACGTCAACTTGACCCATTAGTTATTGGCGACGACCATTATCAAGTAGCGCGTGGCGTACAAAACGTACTTCAGCGTTATAAAGAACTACGTGACATCATTGCGATTCTAGGTATGGACGAGCTATCTGAAGAAGATAAGCAAGCCGTAGCACGTGCTCGTAAGATTCAACGTTTCTTATCGCAACCATTCTTCGTAGCACAAGTATTTACTGGTGCTGACGGTAAGTATGTTTCTCTGAAAGACACCATCGCCGGCTTTAAAGCAATTCTAAGCGGCGAAATGGATGAGTATCCAGAGCAAGCGTTCTATATGGTTGGCGGCATCGACGAAGTGATTGCCAAAGGAAAATCCTAACGGCCACCTAACGGACATATTTGATCCAGAGACTGCGTTGCCAGTTTATTTTAAGAAAGGTCACATACATGAGTATGCTCCCATTCTTTAAAATAAACCGGCGCCTTGCTCTGAATCAAATCTGCCTCGTTAGGATCATGACAGAACTGTTATTGTAGTTAACACAGTTTTGTCATTCCCACTAGCGTGGGAAAGCTTATTGGTAATAGTAAGAAAAGCAGCCTTGAGCTTTAGGTTGCAAGCAACCTAACCGTGAATTCGGTTTTAGCGGATAAAAAAATGAATACAATGCAAGTTGAAGTGGTTAGTGCCGAGCGCGAGATATTCTCCGGCGAAGCAACCATGTTGATTGCCACTGCGACCTCAGGTGAGTTGGGTATCTACCCACAACATACTCCCCTGTTGACGAGCCTCAAAGCCGGTGATGTTCGTGTTCAAACCGCTGATGGCGAAGAGCAAGTGATTTATGTGTCTGGTGGTATTCTTGAAGTAACACCAAAGAAAATCACCGTATTGTCTGATACAGCAATGCGAGCGGATGATCTTGATGAAGCTGCAGCGCTTGAAGCGCAGCGTAAAGCTGAGCAAGCTCTGAAAGACACAACGGCCGATATCAACTACGCAAAAGCTAAAGCTGAACTAGCCCAAGCGGTTGCACAGTTGGCGGCGATTAAGAAAATGTCAAAACGTCGTTAAGACTGTTTTTATAAGTTTTTAAAGAGCCCGCTTATTCGAAAGAGTAAGCGGGCTTTTACTTACATAGATGTAAGGTATCCTGAAATTGCAGGAGCAAATTTCAGGGTAGTGAATTGGTCAACGCTTGCCTCAACGCTAGCTATAGTATGCTTTAGCTAACGCCCCAAGACTACCGACTAAGCCTTATGTTACTCAAAAGGCTCTCCTAGTTTAACTTTAGAGGCGGATCCTCTACGAGATCAGCGCTAATTGATCTAAGTCAAACCGATAGTTAGCAGCGCACATTAAAAAAGCCCGACTGCTTACGCAGGCGAGCTTTTAAAAATCTAAATCAGGCTATTAACCACTTATTTAGATAACTTCTTCATTTTCTTTTCGTATGACTTTATACGCTTAGGGCTACTCGGGTGTGAACTCATCATACCGCCGCCATCGCCGTAAGCCTCTTGTAGCACTTTTAACGCACCAATCATTGAATCTAAAGGGGCGTTAGCCTCTTTCAACACTTTTAGGGAAAAGGCATCAGCCGAAAGCTCATCGCTTCTACTGAAGCTAGCGCCAAAGAACTGTTTTGCGAGTGCACCACCACCAGCATTATAAGCCGCGGTTCCAACTTGGCTTTGCCCAGCTGCACCCTTGACACCAGCACTCGCGATGAGTGATTTACGAATTTGTTTAAACGAATGCTTTTCAACAACATGGCCTATTTCGTGGCCCAAAACAGCGAGTACTTGGTCATCGGTCATTGCATCTAATAATGCCGAGTTAAAACGAATAGAACCGTCCGGCGTTGCAAATGCGTTAAGGTCCTTAGGGTCGCTTTTATAAACCTTAACGTTGAACTTAACGCCTTTAATTTCAGGCATTGTCACACGGCTTACAATTTTAGCCATACGCGTTGAGTATTTGCTACCTGCGGGTGTCGCCCCGTTAGCTGAATCGATTGAGTCCACCGCTGAACGTGATTGTTCGATCACATCTTTCTCGCTCATGGTCCCAGCTTTCACGAGGTCGCTGCCTGAGTTCTTCAAGACGTCACCAAAGCCGATGGCCATAGTTTGCATCGGGATGATAAGCGTGAAAGCCGTTATTATAATTTTTTTCTTCATAATTTTGTTGTGGTACTTCATGGTTAGTTAGTAGGGTTGGGATTTTGTCTATCTGGTAAATAGACGGCTATACTATTGTAACGAGCGTACGCGGTAAAGGTTTCTAAGCCACCGTAATAGAATCAATAAACTATAGTGGCATCTTATGAACCCCATTAACTACGATAGCCATAGAATCTACCCCTCTAAGGTGGTGTGCGTCGGGCGTAACTACGCTGAGCATATCGCCGAGCTTAATAATGAAACGCCTGATAAACCAGTGATTTTTCTAAAGCCCAATTCGGCGATTTCGGGCGAGATAATGACCGACCAGATCGACCAAATCCATTTCGAAGGTGAGATATCGTTTCTGATTTTCAACGGAGAGATAAGCGCCGTTGGCTTCGGTTTAGATTTAACGAAAAGAGAAATACAATCACAACTTAAAAGCAAAGGCCTGCCTTGGGAACGGGCAAAGGCCTTCGATAAGTCGGCGGTCTTTAGTGAATTTGTACCAATAACTAAGGGCCTAGCTGACTTGCGAATGGAATTAGAACGTAATGGTAAGCTGGTTCAACATGGCGGGGTTAATCAAATGTTGAACGCACCTATCGATCTATTTAACGAAGTAGCGTCGTTCATGTCATGGGAAGATGGCGATATTTTGATGACAGGAACCCCAAAAGGCGTTGGCATCGTTAAAAAAAACGATGTCTTTATTGGGCGACTGTATAATGCTGAGCAACTGCTGATTACACAGAAATGGCGGGTATGACGTTCTATTGGTCGTCGAGTATTACCAATATAAACCATAGCCCAGCAAAACCTCGGTAGTACCGTCATAGTTAACATCAAACCGAACATTATGAGACGGATTATCGCCGAACCTGTTTTCCCATCGCGCAACTGACTCTGAATCAGCATCACCGTCGATCGCCACTCGCCGCCCTATCAGCAATTGGCTTTTCCAACCACGAAGCGGAGATGCGATAGCACCTATTGTCCCTGTGCTTCGAAATGATCCACCTTCAAAACTCGAGTGGTAGCTGATTTCGCCCTCGGCGTATATCGTAAGCCTCGGAGAAATTTGTTTAGCCTTTATACGGCTTCCAGAAATGTGGCCAAGTAGACAGTCAAGGCAAGAGTTGTTCGCCCTTTCTAGGCCAACGCGAAGCCCCCAGCCAGTACCTCCATCCCCTGGTAAACCAGTCCGAGAGATATTAAGTGTCTTGATGCCCACAAGATCAAAACGAGTTAACCGCTGCTGCCCGCCTATGGCCGTTGCTTCAATGTTGAACATATTGAGAGTCGAGCTAGGGACATGGCCTCCATCGAGGTCAAGTAAATCGTAACTAGCCGGGCGTATTCTTAAGCGTACTCCATCTCCCAATTCAGAATTATGAATGGCTGCTAGCCTAACTAGGCTAGGTCTTGAGCCTGAGTGTGGCGGCGTTGAGCTAGCTGGGTGGTCGCGACTTATGGACGCTGGAGATTTAAGAGCCAACCGCTTAGCGTATAGCTCGGCTCGCTTTTTCAAATATTCGTGATTTTTCTGCGGTTTATCCGATTTACTAATGAGAAATGAATAGTAATCAGTGAGGGTGTCAATAATCTCCTGTTGTTGGTTTGTCTCAAACGAACTCGGGATGTGTTGTGTATCAACATATTCATGCACCGCCGCTTGTTCAGCCTTAGTTAAGCCAAAATAATTTTCGGTGAGTCTACTATGCCTCGATGGCGTACGGCTCAGCTCTTTAACCAACGGCTTGCCATGATTGGTTGCCTGCATAATGTTGAAGAAAGTATTAGCCGGAACTGTGTAAACCCGGTTTCTCGGCGAAACACGTCTTCCGAGTGCGTATTGCAATAGGTCTTCGAGAAAATAGCCGCAATTGTTGCTGAAGAACTTATAAGTGAATCGATGCTCTAATAACTCCCAACTATAGTAAATCACGCGTTTCTTTTGCGCTTGGGTTAGCTCGAGCTGGTAATCCCACAGATCTCGGAGGTCTGATTCGGAATATGAATGATTGAGCCTATAAAACCGAGTATCTGAGAACGCTGCCTCATAGCCGCCGAATATGCCTCGGGCCATGTAGAGAAGAAGGTTCTCATTAGCCGGCACGATGGCTCCGTTATTGATGGTTATGTCTAATAGACCGCCGCCCCGAGAATCTCCGGTATTAAATTTAAGTAAGGGGTGACCGTAATAGGACGCTGGATTCTTAAAGTAGCCAGATGCAAAAACAAGGCTTACGGATTCAACGTCGTCAATGTTCACCCATTGCTTGAACCTAAGGCAGTTAATTGACTCTATTTGGTTCGGAAAATTGATAAGCTCGCTGAGGAGTTGATAGCGTGCGATAAATCGGCACCGGGGATGATCATCAGCGGGTTTAGCGCCATCAAGTGGTTTGTACATCGCTTCTATGGTGGCGAGTAGTTCGTTTTCTGGGTTGGTTGCGCCATCGCTGGCGAAAAAAGAATGTGAAGATTGTATTTCGCTCGACAGCCGCCCTGATAATCTCGATGTATATTGAACGAGGTGCCGCCAATCATCCGTCTCTGAATATCGAGAGTTGATGACTCTATCTTTCGCTTGCTCGAGCGTATCCCCTTGATCTGCGAATCCAGATATAGGGCTCAACGTGGTAAGAAGAATTACGCTAATAATTCGAATAGTTAGGTTCATTAGTATGCATGCCCATAAAAAAGCTCGACTGAAAGGTCGAGCTTCTCTAACTCAAAGCCAGCCATAAACGTGAAATGGCCTTTAGTAACAATTAATTTAGGCGTTGCATACGGCCATAGCGCGATCAACCATACCGCCCATTTTCTTAGCTCTATCGTTTTGCGAACCAGCCAAAAATGTATCATCCGAAAATGATTGAATCAGTTCATTCTGAACACTAATAACAAAGGTACTCTGGGCGTTTGTATCGCATTGCATGATCTCCATTAACGCGGCAACGTGAGAGCCACTGCCTTTGACGAACTGTTCTTCCAAAACAGGGTATGTTTCATTAATGAATGCCGCCGCTGTTTTCGTCGCGCCAGAGCATGATGACGGAGATGAGGTCTGTGAGCTGAAGGCGGTTGTGCCGAAATCCCAAATGGCATTGGAGAAAGTGGCCGCCGTTGCGTTCTTAGGGAAAATCGCAGCGCCGATGCCGCATTGAGCAAAGGCATTTTCGACCGATACACTTTCCTCGACCGGCGTAGCTTTTTCATTGGAAGACTCTTCTTGAGCCGATAATGGAGCCGTCGAAAGAGCGATGACTGATGAGAACGCAATAAGGCTTGCGCGAAGTTTGTTTGGAATCATGTTTTATCCTTTTTTATATTAACTACTTAAACCTTGTGTTACCGAGAATACAGCTGACACGGGCCGATAGTAACTAAGAAAATTGATCTAAGCAATTACTTAATTTACCCACTCGTAACTAGCTCATAAATAACCGTTGATATTAATATTGGGGGCTAGTCGAGTTGTTACCATTGGAGTCAACTAAACGCTACAAAGTAGCGTTTAGTCTGGCGTAAATCGACTTAACGGTGCTCCCCAAAAGTTTTATAGACAGCTAAACATGAGTGTTATCGCCATCAAATCACCATGAAATTCCAAAAAAACGCCCTTATCTGTTATAAAGAGTCATCTAAAACATTGAGGGAATCATGATGGGAACTGGAACCATACTATTAATAGTATTTATAGGTCTGATTTTATACGGCGTAGGAATGTACAACCGTCTCATTTCGGGCCGTAATAATTATAAAAATGCATTTGCGCAAATAGACGTTCAGCTTACCCGCCGACACGACTTGATTCCAAACTTAGTCGAGACCGCAAAGGGCTATATGGCGCATGAGAAGGACACGCTTGAAGCCGTAATCAATGCTCGTAACTCCGCCGTTTCCGGTTTAAGCAATGCTAAAGCTGACCCAACCGACCCGGCCGCTATGAAGCAACTCGGCCAAGCAGAACAAGGCTTGAGCGGCGCATTAGGTCGCCTATTTGCCTTGTCTGAGTCTTACCCAGACCTCAAAGCCAACGAAAACATGATGCAGCTTTCAGAAGAACTTACCACAACTGAAAACAAAGTTTCATTTGCGCGTCAGGCGTATAACGACGCGGTAATGATGTACAACAATCTTCGTGAGCAATTTCCAAGTAACTTCATTGCCAATTGGTTTGTTTTTAAGGGTGCGGAACTACTCGAAATCGAAGACGAGGCGATGAAGCAGGTGCCCAAGGTAGAATTTTAGAACCAAGGTCAATCGACGATGAATTTCTTTGAGCATCAAGAGAAAGCGCGAAAGCAGTCTCGCTGGATTATATTTGCCTTTATTGGTGTCGCGCTTGTGATTGTCTTGGCGGTTGATTTAGTGGTGATGTTTGTCTTTTCTACCCAAACGTCTCTGTCAAGCGGTGGCAGTCAGCTTGGCTTGACTAACATGCTCGATCCAGCGATGTGGCAATCTAACGCGGGTCTTCTACTAGGAAGCAGTGCCTTAACCGGTGGTGCTATCGGCTTGGCAAGCCTTGGTAAGATCGCAAGCTTAAGAAGCGGTGGCGGCAAAGTCGCCCGTGATATGGGGGGCGTGATTGTTACCCCCGATACGCGAGACCCGTTGCGCCGGCGGCTCTATAACATTGTCGAAGAAATTGCGCTCGCCTCGGGCACACCTGTACCTGAGGTTTACGTCATGGAGAACGAGCCGGGCATCAATGCTTTCGCAGCCGGTTATACCGCCAGCGACGCGGCCGTAGCGGTTACCCAAGGCACCCTTGAAAAGCTAAATCGTGCGGAGCTGCAAGGCGTTATCGCGCACGAGTTTAGTCACATATTCAATGGTGATATGCGAATCAACATACGTATGATGGGTGTGATTTTCGGCATTATGGTAATAGCCATTTTGGGCCGAAAATTCTTGCACACCAGTCGCTATAGAATTCGCTCTTCGCGTGATAATAATGGTTCGGCGATTGTTGCGATTGGCCTTGTGTTAATGATTGTTGGTTACATTGGCCTCTTCTTTGCACGTTGGATGAAGTCAGCATTGTCTCGTCAGCGAGAATACTTGGCTGATGCATCGGCGGTACAATTCACGCGAGACCCCGATGGCATTTCAGGCGCGTTGAAAAAAATAGCCGCCTATAGCCATTCATCTTATCTAAAATCAGATTCCGAAGAAGTGAGCCATATGTTGTTTGGTAGCGGTTATCGATCACTGATGTTTTCAACACACCCGCCTTTAGAGCAACGTATATCTCGAATTGAAAAAGGCTTTGATGCCAGCGACATCGAGCAGCTAGCAAGCAAACTTAAAAAACAAGAAAGAGTTGAACACGTACAAGCTGAGCAAGCCGCCGAAGAGCAAGAAAAAAAGAAAGCCAAGGCGAAGGGAGGTTTCTTCGATGTTGAAGGGATGTTCAGTGACATCGGTAGCCCAAATACCGAGCGCATCGCAGCGGCGGCTATGTTAACGGCGTCGTTACCCTCTGGGCTTTCAAGTTCAGCACACAGTTTAGAATGGGCGCCTGAAGTCTTGTTCTATTGCCTATTAGATAAAGATGAAGAAACTCGAACTAAGCAATTGATGATTGTGGTTCAGCAGATGGGCGATATCAGTGAACGAAAAATTCAACACTTAATTCAAACGCATGGCTTAATTACCGTTGAACAACGCCTGCCGGTACTCGAAATGAGCTTCCCGACCTTGAAGCGACGGCCTATTTCAGACATTGAGCGTATCCAAACGACGGTAGAGCTGCTTGCTAATGTCGATGATAAGATCGACTCATTCGAATTTTTGCTAACCCGCTTGATCAAGCAGTATTTGTACGAGGCCTACTCGCCGAATAGAACCCGTTTGCATGGGCGCAAAAAAGTTAAAACGTGCATTGCGGAGCTAACCACTGTTATGAGTATTTTGGCAGCTCATGGGCAAGAGCGATCAACGGCTCAAGGCTTACAACTGGCGCAAAGGGCATTCCGAGAAGGAATGGCCGTTGTTGGAATTAATCACATGAATCTTAGCTTTAAGGACCAGTGGCAGAGCGATCTAGATCAGGCGATTAGTGCACTTGATGAACTGACTGCGAG
This sequence comes from Arenicella sp., assembly GCA_023301745.1. Classification (GTDB taxonomy): domain Bacteria; phylum Pseudomonadota; class Gammaproteobacteria; order Arenicellales; family Arenicellaceae; genus Arenicella. The sequence continues at coordinate 15,776 of JALZVW010000044.1, forward strand.
CGATAAATCGACCTTGGTTACCGCATTAGTTAGAACCGTGTTGGATGATAAACAAGTTATTACCGAAGAGCATGAAATGTTGCGCGTGATCTGTGCCTTAATACATGTGCCTATTCCACTGTTGAATAGAATCGAAGCGGCTTGATGTGATGCAGTTGCCCTTGGCTTAGACATCATAGTCTCTATCAATATATGGCATTAATTCTCAAAGCGCCGTTTATATCATTTTTTTAAGACAGTCATTAGTAATGGAAAAAATTTATACTGCGCTTGCCGCGCACTCAAACTGGTGGAGCGACAACCCGCTTTCTGTTTCTAGGCTAGATCCTAAGTTACGGACCTTGGTCTGTACCAAAGGCTCGTTGACCACAGCGCTCGTGAGTTTGAGTGATGGCAACTTCGCAGTTAATTTGATGCGCCAGCGAATTACATTGCCCTATTTCCATGAGCAGAAAAAACAAGTTTGTTCGTTATCACAAGCGGCCATGATACGAGAAGTCGAACTGAAAATTCATGGTGAAGCCGTTGTCTATGCGCGAAGTATTATTCCGTTATCACTGGTGAGCAAAGGCCGCAATGGTTTAGCTAATCTTGGCAGAACTCCGTTGGGCCATCTCCTTTTCAGCGACGGACGAATAAGAGTGTCAAAGCGCGATTTCATGCAAGACACATTTGATCAGCAGCTTGTAACGGCCAGGCGCACGCCATACGATTATCAAGGTTCGCAAATTTTGGTCAGTGAATTTTTCTTGCCGGCTCTGAACAAATATCTAAAAGACTATTAGAAAATACTGAGTGAAATAGCCACCGTGGTTTGGGTTACGATTACTTTTCAGTGTTAAAGAGAAACTTAGATGCCAGCTCAATTGTGCCTTGTTCTCGACCTTGGCTACAGGCTTTCGATGTAAGCGACGTTACCTTGAGTGCATAGTTTGTAGTCAAGCGACATACTGTTGAGCAAGTTGTTTAGTGATTCGCTGGTGTCGCTCTTGCCTGTTTGCCCTGTTTTTTCTAAGAGCGCTAGATATTTTCGACCAATACCTGTGTTTCCGACGACACTGCTTAGTGCAATTGAGCCGTTATCATCCCTAACCCGTTCAAATTCTTTGAGTATGTCTTTCTTCTTATCGAACATATGGAGCAGGCCGGCAGACATTATCGAGCCAAAGGTATTGTCGGCGAACGGCAAGTCAAACACGTCGCCTTGAAGAAATGAGATATTGTCAGGCGCAGAGCCCCGAATTTTCTTCAGGCGTTCGCGTGCACGTTTGAGCATGCCCAGTGAGCGATCTAATAATACAATCGTTTGATTGTCTGATTGGGCATAGGCGTTTGCGGTGAACACCAATGACCCGCAGCCCACGTCAATGACTGGTTTATCAACCGATTGTGCGAGCGCCGTCTCACAAAACTTATGATAAGTTGACGGCCAATTTCCCCAAAGTAGTTTATTGTAAAATCGGTTGCCGACAAGCGCATCGTAGCCCAGTACCTTACGGTCAAAGCCAGTTTGTTGTCGTGACTCATCCAATACCGAAAAGATACCTTCGCTGACCTCCACTGGAGCGGCGTTTTTCAGAATACTGTTTAACAACTTTCGGCTCCTCGGTCTTAATTAATGATGGTTTCTTAGTTTAAAGCTCAACGCAGTTCAAATCTTTCTTAGTGTCGACATTATACAGCGCTTTGTCGACGGTACTCGGTTGGCGACATGCCAAATTGGCTTTGAAACGCCGTATTGAATGACGAAATCGATCGAAAGCCAACATCTAAAGCAATACTTAATACCGGTATTGTTGGCTCTTGGTTTAGTCGCTGCCCCGCTTCTTGAATGCGATACCTATTCACGAACTGGTTGAAGTTGCGATAACCTAATTGCTTATTAATTTTCTTTCGTAAGCGGTGTTCAGGCAAACCGAGCATGTCTGCGAGCTTCGCAACGCGCAAGTCGTGATCAGCGTATAAACGCTCTTGCTGCATACGTTCTAGCAAGCTCTTAATTTGTAGGTCTTGGCTATCTACAATTGTAGGTTTGCCATGTGCTGCCATTTGACCGCTTGGGTTCATTTTAAGTATAGCGAAATTGATCGATAAAGTTAGCCCAAAAACTGAAAACATGAAGAACAATTCAAAGCCCTCAGGAACTAAATGAGCGGTCACTAGGTGTAGAAAAGCGATTAAAAAGGTGAGTGCAGCAATTCCTAAAATAGACCAATTCCGCAGTTTCGCCCGCGTTTCAACCAGGTCTTCTTCTTTACCTTTCCATAAAAGTATCAATGCGAATAATGCGAGCAATATTTCCACTACCTGCATGGCTCGCATGAAGGTAGATATTTCGCTCATCATCAAATGAGGTCTGTGAGCAATGGCTTCGAGTACTATATTGATGAAAATTAGGCCCCAAAACCAATGCGGGAATGTGTGTTGCTCTTCAAACGCCATCCACACGAACAGCACCAGAAACATCGGTGTGAGCGACGCGAATATAAAGAAAAGCGATGTCAGTTCTATTTGCCCATAGGTCATTGCCACGGGGCCGAGTAAGTACCCAATTACGCCACTAAAGACTGACGCGCCAGCTAGCCTAACGCAGGGCGGGTTTTTAGAAACGGCAAGCGAAATTAGCAGCAGCACTACTTGTGATAATGCTAAAAAACGAACTGCAAAAATGACCGGTTCCATAAAATCTCAGTTTATTAAGTACGTAAAAAGGTAGCACCTTGCCCCTTAGAAAATGAAGTTTCATTTGACCACTATTTCTCGAATATTTGTATGCTAAGCGCTACCGAAAACCGAAAAGGTCTATCGAAATCTTCTAAATGGTTGTTTTTAGAGCCGTGTTCCTTAGAAGTAGTGCCCCAGTTGTTACTCACTACTGGCATTAGATAATTGAAATAGGTAAGTGTAATCTCACATCAAATTTCTCGTCAGGCTCAAGAAGGTGGTTCTTGGAATAGTGAATAACGGCCGGTGTGGTTTGCAATGTGTAGCCAGATTCGGGTAGCCAATTGTTGAGCACCTTGCCGATTAATGGCAGCAGGTCACCGTATTGGCCTGTCAATTCAAATACTGCATGCAAGCCACTTGGAATGGTCAGGCTGTTGACCATTCCGCGACGAACAATCGGCTGGTCAATTGTTAGACAGGCTACGTAGCGGCAGTCTTCTAAAGCCACCCATTCCGGGTTCGAGTGGTGTAGGCCGAGTTGTTGGCCAGCGAGACCAATATCATCCGATTCGACACCGCCAAACTTGCGTTGGTGAGTTAGAGCCCATGAGCGCAAGGTCTGCCAAGCGGTGCTGATATTTCTACCGTAACCTTTATGGCGTACGTAAGCTACGTGTGTTTCATCTAGCATTAGCAACCTAGGTTCGGAGATGGGTTGATTGGCAACTCTATGATATCCAGCGGCTATCTCGCTATCAGCTAAGTAAGGAGGGGTTGAATGCTCCCGATTGACCACTCGCCATTGGGCTGGTGTGGTTTTAAAAACCTCTTTAAACGCATGTGTGAACGATGACAGTGAACTAAAGCCGCACTTCTCGGCGATATCGATAACGCGTGTTTGTTGGTCGAACATTAGTTGGTTGGCCGCATGCTCGAGCCGAGTACGGCGAATATAAACATTCACCGATTCACCAACGATGCGTTTAAACACTCGATGAAAATGCTGTTCGGAATAAGCGGCCACCTTGGCTAAGTCGCTGGCAAGCAGCGGTGCTGAAATATCTCGGTGAATAACGTGCAATGCGTCATTTACTCTGGAGAGTTGTTGTTCAGTGTTCTTCGTCATGGTGTCGCCTAGCGTGTCACGCTAAAAATTATCATATATCGACAATTTCAATAGCATATATCGACAACTAAATTTTTGCACTTAACATTACTATCAACTTGCTTGATTGTTGGTGGGAGCTCAGTTCATATGGTTTGTACAATGAACTGACATTTTGTTTGTCAAAAAGTTTTCGCGACCAGCGGTTAAGACGTTCGATTATCGTTTCAGCTCAAATAGGCCTTTAAAGAAGATGGAAATTAGCGCACAGCTTGCGGGCATTAAACCGTCGTACATACGAGAGATTTTAGCCGCCACCCAAGCGCCTGGCATGTTGTCTTTGGCCGGCGGCTTGCCAGCCTCAGAGTTGCTTCCGGTTTCGCAGCTAATGCAAGCGATGGAGTCGCTAGCCCAGAGCCCTGAAGTGTTTCAATACGGCGAGACGACCGGCTACGCACCACTGTTGGATTTTCTAAGTGCTAAGCATGGCTTACCGAGCGATAACGCCGCGATGGTGTGTACCGGCTCACAGCAAGCCATTGATCTGATTGCTCGGGCATACTTAAACCCTGGTGACACCGTTGCGATGGAAGCCCCGAGTTATTTAGGCGCATTGCAGGTGTTTGGATTGGCGCAAGCGAATATTCATTCCATTGAGCAAACCAACGAGGGCCCTGATTTAAACCAGCTTGAGACCGCGTTCGCCACCGGCTCTATAAAGTTATTTTACGGTGTGCCTGATTTTCACAACCCCACGGGTGTCTGTTGGTCGTTGGCGGTGCGTAAAGCGGTGGCAGATTTGTGTAATCGCTACCAGGTAGCTTTTGTAGAAGATGTACCATACCGCGAATTACGTTTTACTGGCACGGCGTTGCCATTAGTGTCATCGTTTAGCCCGAACAACGCATTTGTGATGCGATCGTTTTCTAAGGTTTCCTCACCTGGGTTGCGCCTAGGTATGGTGTCTGCTCCTAAAGAGTGGCTCGCGGCGCTAGTCAAAATCAAGCAAGCGTCTGACTTGCACACGGGCTTACCGATGCAAGCGGTATTGCTCTCGTTGTTGCGGTCTGAAGGCTTTCCAAAACACCTGGAAATGGTGCGTTCAAATTATAAACAGCGTTACCAGGTTTTATACCAAGCGCTAGAGCCTTTGTTTGGCGAGTATTGTGAATGTGACACAGTGGAAGGCGGCATGTTTGTTTGGCTAAAGTTGTTAAAATCTCAAGCAATGGATGTCACACGAACACTTTTGGAGCAAAATGTTGCGGTTGTTCCAGGCGATGTATTTTACAGCTCGGTTGATATCACTCGCCCGGCCTTACGCTTGAATTTCACGCACAGTAGCTTAGCGCAACTAGAGGTCGCGGTTGCACGTTTGAGCGATGTGTTGCGAGCTCAGGTCTAGGCGACTAGCGTCGAATTTAACCGCACTATGCGTTAAATTCGCAGCCTTAATTGCGCCGCTCAACGGCTAAGTTGACGATAGCTAGTTAGGCGATAAATATAGAAATCGGCCTGTGTGGCCATGTTTATATCGAGGGTATCTAAATTATTAGCCCTTTTTGTTTATGTGTGGCTGTTTAAAGTCACCAAATCAGTATAATACAGCCACTTTTTCAAGACCAATATTCGGAGTGACCTAGATGTCTCTAAATAGTGTAGGCCCAGGTAAGTCGTTACCAGATGATGTAAATGTAGTAGTTGAGATACCTAGTTACGGCGACCCAATTAAGTATGAAGTTGATAAAGAAACCGGTGCTATGTTCGTAGACCGTTTCATGTCTACGGCGATGCAATATCCGTGTAACTACGGCTATATTCCGCAAACCTTATCTGACGACGGTGACCCGGCTGATGTATTGGTTCTTGCTCCGTTTCCATTAGCAATAGGGTCTGTTGTTCGTTGTCGCCCAATCGGCGTATTGGATATGGACGATGAAGCCGGTGGCGATGCCAAAGTTTTGGCCGTTCCTGTTGAGAAGTTAACTAAGTATTATAACGATGTTCAATCTTTTACTGACGTGCCAAAAGAAATGTTAGATAAAATCTCACACTTCTTTGAACACTATAAAGACCTTGAGAAAGGTAAATGGGTGAAGGTAAAAGGCTGGGGTGGCGTAGAAGAAGCTCGTAAAGAGATCATCGAATCCGCTGAGCGTTATCAAGCGACCTTGAAGTAAGCGTTTGCTCTATGTTTGAATTAAAAAAGCCTGACATTAAGTCAGGCTTTTTTATTGGTGCTTTGGATTAAAGGCGGCGCCCCAAATTAGTCGAGCCCCAAACGTTTGAGCCCCTGCAAAATCAAATCGGCACTTTCCCCAGTTTCATTCATTAATTTATCAAGCAATGATGCCTGAATGTCAGCGCCAAGTTTATGTGCCATGGCCAGCTCCAGTGCTTCAAACACGATTAGCCAATCAATGTCATCTTGCTGGATCAGGCGGTTGACCAACGCAGTCGGATCCTTATCTCCATCGCGCGTATCGCGTAGTTCCGAATAAAATGTAAACAGAGCTCGCTCTTCAGCACGAAGGCTTACATCAGTATGTGCGCTTAGCGAGGGCGTTTCGTAAATTGGGTATGCATCTTGATCGGCCGAGCCGCCACTGACCGATATTACCGAGTCGCCAACGGCCATGTCGAAGATACCCCAGCTTGGGTCGAATAGTATATTTCCATCGACATCGTTTACCGTGCACTTGTCAAAACTTAGAAGAATATTAGTTTGCCCACGGCGTAACAAATTGATCAAGGTTCCTTGCACCGTGATACCCGATAAAAATCGCAGTGTCGCCGGTTTACCAATTCTAATTCCATGACGTTTTAACTCGTCTACGCTGTAGCGCGATAAGCATCGTTCGACACCAACTAGTCTTCCAATCGGCGAGCCAAAACCTTCACCATGGTAGTCAATTCCATGGCCTTCAAGCTCGGTGCCGTTCAAGGCAAGTTGGGTTGGCCCTTGAGTATTAACATAGATCGCATTGCCGACGGCATCGCATAGTACTCGGCTGATCTTTCCTGCAACCTGTAAGCCTGAATTCATGGTGAAAGTGACAACAGACTCGGCTTCTTGTGCTTTTATTAATGATGACGAACCACCAGCATTACAGCACATATGCCGCCCGTATTCTTCTAGCACATGGCTCAAATGCCGACACGACTGGGTAACGAATAGCTGTGGTTGTTGGGCGGTAATGTCGTAGGCTGTGTTAATTGAATTGATGGTCAGTACTTTCTTGTTGACCAGTGAATCGTCTAAGCAGCTCTGGCTTTCCGATAGAGATGACAACAAGCCAGCACCGAAGATTCGATAATTTTCAACCTCGCCGACTAAACCATATTCAACCGTCCACCAGTGTAGCCTGGCCAATAGGTTTGCTTCAGAGGGCACCACTTTGGTGTTTTGTAGTTCTTCTACCGCTTGTTCGGCTTGTTTAATCTGTTCAAGACTAGACTCGGTATTTTCTTTTACGATGGAGAGTTCACGAACTGCTTCATAGTGATTCATGTCGTGTTGGTTAGCGATCGCTCGCATTCCTAACTCACCAAAACGCTGCAAAAATTCGGCGTAATCAATGTCAATCAAAAAGGGTGCATGCCCCGCGGATTCGTGAATGATGTCCGGTGCCGGGGTGTACAGCATGTGCTCGAAAGAGCGAATATTGACCGCGATTGCTAATACCCTAATCGCTTGAAATTCCATAAAAACAGCAGGAGGCAAAAAACCATCGACCGCGACAGCACGCCAGCCAAGCTTGTTGAGCCGTTGGTTTATATCTTCCAAACGAGGAATTTCTTCGAAGCCAATACCGGTTTTTTCTAAGCCTTCAAAATAGGTATCGTGAGCCGCGTCTTTCAAACTATAAGCCAATTGATGAATTAGAAAGCGCCAGATAGCGTGATCACGTGGGGTGTAGTTAGTATAGTCTTGCGTCGCGACAAACGGTTGTAGGTGCGGCGGCAGGCTCTGGATGACGTCTAGTTGGCTTTGCACGGATTCTGTATCAGTTTAAGGGTTATGGGCGGTATAGAAAGTTCGAATGCTATTGGGCATCGGTTTGTTGTTCTGGCGCGGCTTTAGCGAATGCGGGTAGCTTCAAGCAGTCTTGATTTACCCGATTGATGGTCGGATAATTTTCCATTGGGCAATCAAAGCGATGCGCATTATAGACTTGCGGTATAAGACAAACATCGGCGACGCTAAGATCGTCTCCAGCACAAAAATTACCCGCACTTTGCGCTAAGCGTTTTTCTAGCGCGCTAAACCCAACGGCGATCCAATGGCGGTACCATTGTAATTTGTTATCGTCGCCAACGCCCATTTCATTGCCTAAATATTTTTGCACCCGTAGATTATTCAACGGGTGGATGTCGCTAACAATGGTCTGTGCCAGCGCTCTTACATAGGCCCTTTGAACGAGATTTTCAGGCAGCAAGTGGGTCTGCGGATAAGCCTCTTCTAGATACTCAAGAATGGCCATAGATTGAGTAAGATAGTCGTCGCCAACTTGTAAGACTGGCAGTAAGCCATCTGGGTTTAGTGCTAAAAACTCAGTTGATTTTTGCTCACCAGTGAATAAATTTAATGGCAAAAGCTCATGTTCAATACCCTTAAGGTTTAACGCTATGCGAACTCGATAAGCCGCCGTGCTACGAAAATAGGTGCTTAACTTCATGCCGCTAATCCGCTGCTTCAGAGTCGGTCTTATGAAGCCATGCCGCGTGTTTAGGGGCACGTTTGGTTTTTGACCACTCGTCGAGCATCTCCCATTTGACGCTATCTAAACGGTTGAGTTTGGCTTTTTCTGCGGCATCAGGCGCAGCTAATTCAAGGCGGTGACCGTTGGGGTCAAAGAAATAGATCGAATGAAAGACCGAGTGATTGGTGACACCGAGTACCTCTACGCCGTTACCCTCTAGGTGGGCTTTATATTCCAATAAGGTCGCCATGTCTTTTACTTTAAAGGCGATGTGTTGCACCCATTCTGGGGTATTTTCGTCACGCCCCATTGTCGGTTTGGTTGGCAGCTCAAAGAACGCTAGAACATTACCCTGCCCGGCATCCAAAAACACATGCATATAAGGGTCAGGTTCTTTGGTTGACGGCACTTCGTCTTCGGCGATGGCGAGCACGAAGTCCATTTTTAAATTTTCGACATACCATTCAACTGTCTCTTTGGCGTCATGGCATCGATACGCTACGTGATGAATTTTTTCGATTTTCATAAGCTAAACTCCGGCTACTCGATTTCAAGCGCTGGCAGCACAGTGGCCGCGGCATGGCCAAAGCCTATACGAGGTGCCGTTTCAGAATCGCACCAGCCGGTCAGTGTCACTGTGTCGCCGTCTTCTAAGAAAGTGCGTTGTTCGCCGTTACTCAAGTTGATCGGGTTTTTACCGCCTTGGGTCGCTTCTAACAAGGCGCCAACACTCTCGGCCGTGGTGCCAGATTGAGTGCCGCTGCCCAAGAAGTCGCCAGGCTTTAAGTTGCAGCCGTTCACCGAGTGGTGCGCCACCATTTGTGCGACGGTCCAATACGACTGATTAAAATTGCTCAAGGCTACTCGTTCGGCGGCGTGGCCATCGGCTTTCATCTTTGCTGTTTGCAGTAACACTTCTAGATGCATATCAACCGCGCCGACGTTACGATTATCGTGCGACTCCAAATACGGTAAGGGTTGTGGGTGGTCGCTTGGGCGTGACCATGCTTCTCGATACGGCGCTAGAGCTTCCATGGTAACAATCCATGGAGACACGGTTGAGGCAAAGCTTTTTGATAGAAACGGGCCAAGCGGTTGGTATTCCCAAGCTTGGATATCGCGTGCAGACCAATCGTTGAACATGCACAGACCAAACACATGGTCTTCGGCTTGATTGATACCGATTGGGTGACCCATGGCATTGCCCTTGCCGATATAAATACCCACTTCTAACTCGTAGTCTAATCGCTTACAGGGTGCTAATACTGGAGTGTCGGAGTCAGGCGCTTTGAGTTGGCCGTGCGGTCTATGAAAACCGTGGCCTGATACTTCTATCGATGAGCTTCGGCCATGGTATCCAATCGGTATCCACTGGTAGTTTGGCAACAGAGGGTTATCGGGTCGGAACAGTTTGCCAACGTTTGTCGCATGATTTATCGAGGTGTAAAAATCCGTGTAATCGCCAATTCGGGCAGGCACTTTATACTCGGCCTGAGTCTGTGGTACCAAACAGTTCTCTAATAGCGCTTGCGAGGGTGACCCTTCTCTCAAAGCCTGAGACAATTCAAGTCTCAGCTCTGACCAAGCACCTTTGCCCATGCCCATAAACTTATTGAGCTTCGACTTATTCAGTGTTCTTAGCATCGGTGTAAGCGACATACTAAAAACGCCAGCTTTGTGAGCGGCTGGCAAATCGACGATGTGCTCCCCAATCGCAACCCCTGCGCGAAACTTCTCATTGCGGCCATGGCGTCTAAATATCGAAAATGGCAGATTTTGAATCGGAAAATCAGTCTGCTGGTTGTTGGCCGATGCCACCCAACTGCGTAACTCCGGTTGATGCGTTTCGTTTAATTGAGTCATGAGTTTCTCGTTTAACTAATCATTTTAAAATGGTTGGTTATTTGCCGCTGATTACGCCGCGTTCAATCTGGTCTCGCTCGATTGATTCGAATAAGGCCTTAAAATTACCTTCACCAAAGCCGTCGTCTTTCTTACGTTGAATAAACTCGAAAAACACGGGGCCAATTAAAGTGTCAGAAAAAATTTGTAATAACAAACGTGGGTCGCCATCTTCGGTGCTGCCATCTAATAAAATACCGCGCGACTGAAGCTCTTCAAGTGGCTCGCCATGGTTTGGCAAACGCTCTTCGAGCATCGAGTAATAGGTGTCAGGTGGCGCGCTCATAAAGGGCATGCCGCGTGCTTTAAGCTTGTCCCAACACTCGATTAAGTTATCGCAAGAGAAGGCAATGTGTTGAATGCCTTCGCCGTTATAGGCCATTAAAAATTCTTCAATTTGGCCGGTTTCTTTCGACGCTTCTTCGTTCAAAGGTATTCGAATAAGGCCATCCGGCGCACTCAGTGCTTTAGAGGTCAAGCCAGTGTACTCGCCCTTAATGTCGAAAAAACGAATCTCTCTAAAGTTAAATAAACGTTCGTAGAAGTCAGCCCAGTATTGCATGCGGCCACGGTACACATTGTGAGTTAAGTGATCGATGACATCAAAACCACAGCCTTCAGGCTTGCGGTCAACACCGTCGATAAACTCGAAATCTATATCGTAAATCGACGTGCCTTCTTCAAAACGGTCAATCAAATACAAAGGAGCGCCGCCAATACCTTTAATGGCTGGCAGGCGTAATTCCATTGGGCCGACCGGAATATCGACTGGCTGAGCACCGAGTTCAAGTGCGCGCTCGTAGGCCGCTTGAGAGTTTTTAACTCGAAACGCCATGCCGCAGGCCGAGGGGCCATGCTCTTGAGCAAAGTAGTAGGCGTTACTCGCTGGCTCGTAGTTGATTAGTAAGTTAATGCCACCTTGACGATATAAGTGAACATTTTTTGAGCGATGCTCGGCTACTTTAGTGAAGCCCGACATTTCAAAAATAGGCTCTAAGACACCCGGTGTGTTCGACGCGAATTCAATGAATTCAAAGCCACATAACCCCATTGGGTTTTCAAATAAATCAGACATTAGGCGCTCACAAAAGAATAGTTTAATATAGTTGCAATAACAACAAATATAGTTGTAGTTGCAACTAAATGCAAATATGAATCAAAAATCCTCTAAACACCCGTCAGTGTTGACACTCGAGCGCTTTTTACCTTATCGCTTATCGATACTGTCTAATCGTATTAGTGAGATCATCGCCAAAACATATCGCGACAAATTCGCTTTATCGATCACCGAATGGCGAATTATGGCGGTATTAGGAGAGTATCCTGGTGCCTCGGCGGATGAAGTGTCAGTTAAGATTCAAATCGAAAAATCGATCGTTAGCCGAGCGCTGCAAAAACTGTTAGCGCGGCACTTAGTGAGCCGCGAAGTAGACGACGCTGATCGCCGGCGCCAGAATCTAACCTTGACCCAAACTGGCTTAGAAATCTACCAACAGGTTGTGCCGGTCTCTTATGACTACGAAGATCAGCTGCAAGAGTGTTTTAGTAAAAAAGAGCGTGATCTTTTCAACGGTTTGATCGACCGCTTATATGCACATTCTGAAAGCATTGCCCTAAAGACCTCGTAATATCAAAGCATCACCTATAAACCCCCACCTTACTTTAAATAAAACGACCCTATCAATGACCATTAAACCCATCGTAAAATTCACCCTGCTGTTAGCCTTGCTCATCTCGTCATCGGTTTTCGCCCAAGCTCAAGAGAAAGACCAAGCGTATCGCCTATCACCCGACATCAAGCCTTTGAGTCAGTTAATCACCCTTAAGCTTGACCCGTATAGCCCTGACTTCAGTGGCCATACACAAATTAGCGTAAATGTGACTAAAGCGACTGATGCGATCGGCTTTTACCAATCAGCTTTAGATATCAAAGAAGCCGTGTTGGTCGCCGCCGGCCAGCGTAAGGTTTTATCGGTCAGCGAAGGCAGCAACGATATTAGCTATGCCAGCTTAAACGACAAAATCGAGGCCGGTGAGTACACCTTAGATATTCATTTTACCGGTAAAATTAATACCACCTCTGACGGTGTGTATTTGTCTAAATTTGAGGCTAACAATTATTTATTCACCCAATTTGAGGACATGTTGGCACGCAAAGCGTTCCCTGGTTTTGATGAGCCGAGTAATAAAATCCCCTATCAGATCACAATACAAGCACCCGAAAAAAACACTGTTTTGTCGAATACACCGGTCGTTAAGCGCACCGTTAACGACGGTTGGCAAACGGTCACGTTCAAAAAAACTAAACCAATGCCAAGCTATATCCTAGCGTTCTCAGTGGGTGAGTTCGATTCAGTAGAAATTAAGGGCTTATCGGTACCTGGGCGAATTTATACACCAAAGGGGCAATCACACAGAACCAAGTTTGCGGTGAAACATACGCCAAGAATTCTTGCCAAGCTAGAAGACTATTTTGGCAGCTCATACCCATATGAAAAATTGGATTTTGTCGCGGTACCCAATTTCACCCATGGTGCGATGGAAAACGCCGGTTTGGTGACCTACCGAAGCGGTTTCTTGCTGTTAGAAGATGAGCCAAGGTTGGCTGAGCAAGCGAGGCCGTTGTCGATTATTGCTCACGAACTTGCTCACATGTGGTACGGCAATTTAGTCACCATGGCTTGGTGGGACGACCTATGGCTAAACGAAGCATTCGCCTCTTGGATGGCCTCCAAAGTAATGCTCGATTTATACCCCGAGCATAATTACAAAGCTCGCCTTGTCGCCGAAAACGCCTTTGGCCAAGATGCGGCGCCAACGACTCGGCCGATCAAAAAGCTGGTGCGTACGTCGGCCGACGTGTTTGATGGCTTAGGATTAAACTACAGCAAAGGCGAAGCGATTCTCCAGCTTATGGAGTCGATGGTCGGTGAGCAAGAGTTTCAAACCGCGGTGCGTGCCTACATGAAAAAGCACGCATGGGGTAATGCAACCGCTGATGATTTATGGGCGAATTTATCCAGCGTTGCTGACTTTGATGTTCCAGCATTAATGCAAACCTATCTCGAGCAACCAAGTTACCCATTAGTGTCTATTGGCGAAGATGGCGGTGTTACGCAAAGCCGTTACCGCTTGAGCGGCGCCAAGGTCGATGAGCAACAATGGGTCGTACCGTTGAATGTGCGTTTTTCTAAGAATGGCAAAGTTGTCAGCAAAACCTTTTTGATCAGCGATAAAGCCACTAATTTGAGTGAACTCGAGGGCGTTGATTGGTTATACCCTAACGTTGATGCCAAGGGCTATTTCCGCTGGAAGCTCCCGGCTAAGCAACTGAACTCACTGTTAGCTAATTTAGATGCCTTGTCTGGCCGTGAAAAGAAGTCTCTACTCTACAATTACAAAGCGCTACTCGATTCTGGTGACACCAGCTTAGGCGAAATGATGTTGATACTTGAGCAGCTGGCTAAAGACTCAGACCCAATGGTTGGCCGAGCGGTTGCCACCGTTATCAGCGATTTTGGTGACTTGGTGAATGTCACTAATGAAGCGTCATTTGCTACATTCATCGATACCTTGATGTTACCTTGGTTTGAGCGTTTAGGCGTGATTGATGATGCCAATGATTCTGACGACATCATTCGTTTGCGTTCCAGTAGCTTTGGCTTATTGGCCCGTCATTCAAACAGTGAAGTTATGCGAAAGCTAGCATTGAGCCAGAGCCAAAAATATCTAGATGACCCGCTTTCGGTTTCTAATGCGATTGGCTTACGCGCTATGCGAGGAGTCGCAAAGAATGAAAAATCAGGTTGGTTCGCCCGTTTTGAAAAAGCCTACGCCAACACCAATGATGCAAATGTACAAGGCATGATACGTTCGGCTATGCAGTTCTCAAATGAAACAGAAGTAGCTAAGACATTAGACTTTGCCTTGACTGAAGGGGTTGGCCCTGCCGATGTTTCGTCGATTCTCAGAGTTGCCACCCGCTCGCTCGAAAAGCACGATGTGCTGTATCAGTGGTTAGAGAAAAATGTCGATAAGGTGATCGCTAAAATGCCCGACTTTCACACGGTGCGCTTGCCATTGCTTACCTCAAGTAGCTGCAGTCGACACAACATAGACCTAGCGAAAGCCTTTTATCAAGACCGAGTTAGCCAGTACGAGGGCATGCCGAGAACCTTTAACATCGCGATCTCGAATTCCGAGCAATGCCTCTCGTTGAAACAGAAGTATCAAAACGATTTTGACCTCTACCTAGCTTCGGTCGTAGATTAATACGGCGTCTTGCTGTCGTTAATACCAATGTTTTGAGGCTGTCAAACACCCGACAGCATTACTGTGTCGGGTGTTTGTCGCCTTTATGCCGTGCTTTTGCCGTGTTATAAAACACCGTGTCGTTTAACAATATTGGCTCACAACCAAGAAGGTATGTTAATAATGATTGTACGAAAGCTATTGTGCGAAATCTAAGGCTACAAAGAGGTTGGTCGCAAGAGCAACTAGCGCATATTTCAGGTTTGAATGTTAGAACCATTCAACGAATAGAGCGTGGACAAGCCCCAAGTTTAGAATCAAAAAAATCATTAGCGGCCGCCTTTGAGGTTCAACTCGCGACGTTTGATAATAAAACAAGCGCCGCTTCTACAGACCTAAGTGAGACCGATATGACTAATCAAAACGCAGTATTAACAACCGAAGAACTTAAAGCCGACGAAGAAATCGCGATTAACTACGCCAAAGGGCTTAAAGAGTTTTATACCCATCTCCTTATGTACGTAATCTTTGCCAGCATGATTGCCTTAGTTAAGGGTTTTGACGATAGTTTTATTATTTGGGGGTTACTCGGCTGGACGTTAGGGGTGGTGATTCACGGCCTTAATGCCTACGAGGTTATTAACCTTTTTAACGCGAATTGGGAACGTAAAATTGTTGAAAAGAAGCTCGGCCGAAAACTTTGATTAACGCATTAAGGCTTGCCTGAGCAACCACTCAACGGCGGCCTGCCGTCTTGATGTTCGCATCATTTGCATTGCTGGTCGCCGTAGTAATTATCTTGAAAGTTGCACATTTGGGCGTTGGCCGCTGCCAATAGCGTTTCGGCTGCTGATAAGCGGCTTGGTGTCAAAGCGTTAAGTAAATTCAACAATGATTGCATGGTGTTTCTTTTAAAAATGGAAGGCTGTTTCGTGAAGCACCATGATTACTAAATTTTGATCCATTTGACATCACAAAAAGGTGATCATCAGATTCTGGATTTTTGAAAATGATGCTTCAAGGACGTTTTAAACTGGCTCATTAGTAACTCAATATTGTTCACACCGGTATAGTTGGGCCGAACGATAAAAGCGATTCGTCTATGCGGGCCAGGCTCGCTTAAACGTGCCTCGCTCAAGAATGGATTGTTTTTAATTAATTGCTCTAAAGCCATTTCAGGAATTAGGGTTGTGCCCATTTTACCAGCCACCAATTGAATTAAGGTATTGAGGCTAGTCGCACCCACACTGTGTTGCTCGCTATTAGGGAGTTTGCAGACTGATAGGGCTTGGTCTTTTAAGCAATGACCGTCTTGTAATAGCATTAACTTAGATTGCCCGAGCTCGTCGGCGGTAATCTCAGTGCAACCCGCTAGCATTTCATCTGTGTGGGTAATCCAATAGAAATCTTCTTGCCAAAACTCAAACGACAGTAAACCATCACAGGTATAAGGCAAGGCCAAGATTGCGGTGTCGATCTCGCCGCGGCGTACTTTGTCAACCAACACATGAGACTGTTCCTCGACGATCTTTAGCTCAAGTTGCGGGTAGTTCTTGGTTAACTCGGGCAGCACAATCGGCAGTAGGTAGGGTGCAATGGTTGGAATAATACCGATCGACATTGAGTAGCTCAGCTCGCTGCGTTGAGCGTCGGCCAGCTTGTACAGGTCATCTAGTTGCAGCTTTATGCTCTGCGCTTTGTCTAAAACTTGTTGACCAATTGGCGTTACTAACACCTTTTTGTTATCCCGTTCAAAGACTTGAAAGCCGAGGTGCTTCTCCAACTCGTTGAGCGCCGTGCTCAAGGCTGACTGCGAAACCGAGCAGGACTCGGCAGCGCGCCTGAAATGAAGGTGCTTTTCTACGGCCAAGGCGTAGATGAGTTGCTTTAGAGAGATCATGGTGTTCCTCGCAGATTTTCTTATCGTCGTTGATAACTTAGATGCTGATTGCAGATCTATACTTGCATACTTTATGTTCAGTATTTTAGAACACTATGATCTAAACAATCTATTTTATTAAACCTTGATTTTGCCATATGATGCGGCCTTGCTGAAACGTTAGTTAGCTTGAAAGGGCTCGTAGCAGTGAACACTTAACCTACTAAATCTTTTTTGGAGACCATCATGGCCCTAATCAACACTCAAATTAAACCTTTCCAAGCCAGTGCATTTCGTGACGGCGAGTTCGTAGACGTATCAAGCGATGACATCGCCGGTAAGTGGGCGATATTTTTCTTCTATCCTGCCGACTTCACCTTCGTTTGCCCAACCGAACTTGGTGACCTTGCTGATTACCAAGAAGAGCTAGCATCGCGCGGGGTTGAAATATTCTCAGTATCAACTGATACGCACTTCACACACAAAGCATGGCATGACGCGTCTGACACAATCGGCAAAATCAAATACACCATGATCGGTGACCCGAATGGCGTTATTACTAACAACTTTGAAGTGATGCGCCCAGGTGTTGGCCTTGCCGATCGTGCAACCTTCTTAGTTGATCCAGAAGGCATCATTCAAGCAATGGAAATCACCGCTGAAGGCATTGGCCGCGACGCTGAAGACTTACTTCGCAAAGTAAAAGCGGCTCAGTATGTGGCGGCTAACCCAGGCGAAGTTTGCCCAGCTAAATGGAAAGAAGGCGAAGCAACATTAGCGCCGTCTCTAGACCTAGTCGGCATGATCTAAGTAGCTCAATCAGCCAAAAGTCGCCACGAGAGGCTTAGGCTTTCTAAGCCTCTCGTATTAACTATTGAATTACACTTACCCGAAGAAACGACACCCATGCTTAGCAACGACATCTTAAATGCGCTTAAGGGCTATACGGCCAACATGCAGCAATCTGTAACACTCGTTTTACAAACGGGTGAGCACTCAAAACGAAGCGAACTACTTGAGTTCCTTAACGGCGTTGCCTCAACAACTGACAATATCAGCGTTGAAGAACGTGATACTAGCGGCTACCTACGCAGTTCAATTAGCTTCTTTCTTGAAGTTGAAGGCAAAAACACCGGCATTAACTTCTCGGGCATCCCAAGTGGTCATGAGTTCAATTCATTGATTTTGTCTATTTTACAAAGCACCGGCACGGCATTAAAACTTGATGAGACAATCCAAACATTAATTGGCAATCTAAAAGAAGAACTTCATTTTGAGGTCTTCATTTCTTTGAGTTGCCACAACTGCCCCGAAGTTGTTCAAGGCTTAAACCAGTTTGCGCTTCTCAATGACAATATTAGGTCTGAGATGATTGATGGCGGCTTGTTTCAAAACGTGATCACCGAACGCGACATTCAAGGCGTGCCCAGTGTGTACCTAAACGGCGAACTATTCGCTAATGGTAAAGTAGACACAGCAACCTTAGTTAATAAGTTGATAGAACGTTTCCCTGAAGCGGCTAACGCGGCCCCTGCAGAAACATTGCCACTGCAAGACGTTGTCGTGATTGGCGGTGGCCCAGCCGGGGTTGCCTCTGCGATTTACAGCGCCCGTAAAGGCTTGAACGTGACAATTGTCGCCGACCGTTTCGGTGGCCAAGTTAAAGATACCATGGGTATCGAGAACCTAATTTCAGTACCAAAAACAACT
>JALZVW010000045.1 GCA_023301745.1 Arenicella sp.
GTGGCAATTTATGTCTACGACTTTAGTCGTAGTTCGACTATTGGCTAATACCGTCAGGGTTATGGCTTTGTAATAGTGTGGCCTCTAACAAAATATTTGAGGAGCCAATCAATGTCCACATCCCGAAAACCGTCCTTTAAATTAACACTTATTGCGGGTTTTTGTTTAAGCGCCTTAAGTCTTGCCCCCGGAATTGCCTATGCCGAATCAGACTTAGAGAAGCGTGTATTGCAAATGGAGGCCCAAATAGCCGAGCTTAAAGCGCTAATTAAACAGCAAAGCCAGGTAACTAACGCCAAAGTAAATGAAGTCAGTACTAAGGTAGACAACGTAGTTGCGTCTAACGTGGCTGTGAAAAGTGCTGAAAGTGGGTTTAAAACGAAGAAAGGTACTACCTTTAGTTACGGTGGCTATATTAAGGTCAACGGTATTTTTACTAATACCTCTGATGGCTTAACGGTTGAAAACAACATTACCAACTCAATTTTAGTGCCTGGCGCGATCGGTACCGGCGATGGCAGTAATAGCGGCACCGAGTTCGATGCTGATGTGTTTACCTCACGATTTAATTTTGGCACTGAAACTGATACTAACTACGGTAAAGTGAAAAGCTTTATTGAGTTAGATTTCTTAAGTGGCGGCGGCAACGAAGCCGTGTCAAATTCAACCAACCCGAGAATTAGGCATGCGTTTATCAATTGGGATTACTCAGAAGATGCCTCTCTTTTAGTTGGCCAAGCTTGGAGCACGTTCTTTAACGTTGGCGCGTTACCAGACGCGGTTGATTTCATTGGGCCAACATCGGGTACGGTCTTTAGTCGTCAGCAGCAAATTCGCTGGACTAAGAAACTCGGCGGCGGAACCTCGTTTCAGCTAGCCGCAGAAAACCCATCTTCGAGCCTCTCTGGCATTGGTGGGGACATTGATGATAGCTCTATCCCTGATTTGATTGCACGTTATAACGGTAAGTCAGGTGCGCACTCATATTCGCTTGCGGTAATAGGTCGAGATGTGGTTGTTGACAACGACATATTTGATGAAAATCAATATGGCGCGGCGGTCAACGTTGCCGGTAAATACGTGATTGATAAAAAAAATGTTCTTAAATATTCATTGGCATACGGTAATTTAGGTCGTTACATTGCACTGTCTGCTTTCGGTGACGGTGGTATTGATGAGTCTGGCGATATTGATTTAAGTACCGTTGTTGGCGGTTACTTGGCCTATGAGCATCACTGGAGTGACAAGTGGCGTAGTACTTTTCAGTATGCCTATGCAACCGCCGACTTAGGCGATGGTGTTGCTGAAACGAATACAGAAACAGTGCAAAACCTTAACTTGAGCCTGGTTTATCGCCCGCTACCAAAGTTGGATTTCGGCGGCGCACTTATTTTTGCTGATCGTGAGCTTGATAATGGTGACGACGGTGATTTAACCCGAGTGCAACTCACGGGTAAGTATTCTTTTTAAGACAGTGCTGAGAAAAACTATTGCTGAATAAGCGGGGTTTGCATCTGACCACGTTTAAGTCAGTAACCCAAAATAGTTAATAGCAAAAACCAAAGCTGGGAAACCTGCTTTGGTTTTTCGCATTTTAGCCGAGATACGTTATTGTGTTGCTAAATACAAAGAAGATAGAGTGTCGATAGAAGCATGGAAAATGAATAATGTTCAACGTTGAATTCATTGCCTTTATAGGTTTTGCTTATATTCTGGTGCTGTTCTTGGTCGCCTATTTAGGCGATTCAGAAAAGAAAAAGGGTGGCCCAAATCACAATAGTAATTTGGTTTATGCGTTTTCGCTTGCGGTCTATTGCTCTTCTTGGACATTTTACGGTGCGGTTGGCACGGCCTCGGTTGATGGCTTAGATTATTTAGCGATCTACCTTGGCCCATGCTTGGTGTTTTTGTTTGGCTATCGCATGATGCGGCGCATCATCTTAATCTGTAAGCAGAACTCGATTACCTCAATTTCAGACTTTATCTCTAGCCGTTTTGGTAAAGACCGTAAAATTGGCGTGTTAGTAACCGCCATCGCGGTTGTTGGCTCGCTACCGTACATTGCTTTACAGCTAAAAGCGGTGTCTAGCTCTTACTTGGTACTGGTTAACCAAACGGTGTCGGCTGATAGTTCGGCTAATTCGATTTTCACCGATAACATTGCGCTGATTACCGGTGCGGCGTTGGCGCTGTTCACCATACTCTTTGGCACGCGTCACCTTGATGCCACAGAGCACCACAAAGGCATGATCTTGGCGGTCGCCTTTGAGTCGATTGTAAAGTTGGTGGCGATTCTGGCGGTTGGCTATTACGCCATCTACTTATTATTAGGGCAAGGTGCCAATGATAGCTTTAGTCAGGTGATTGACAATAACTCTATTCAAGATATTTTTTCAGCAAATACAAGTACTTGGGCTAGTTTTCTAACTAAAACTCTATTGGCGATGAGTGCCATTTTTCTATTGCCACGGCAATTTCAAGTGACCGTGGTTGAAGCGCGTGACCACCATCAGTTTAAGACGGCGATGTGGGTGATGCCGGTCTACTTGATACTCACTAGCGTCATTGTCTTGCCAATCGCATTGACCGGCTCGGTGCTACTGCCGAACAGCCAGGCCGATCTTTATGTTTTGACATTACCACTAACCGCGGGCAACGATGCTTTGGCGATGGTGGCGTTTATTGGAGGCTTGTCGGCGGCAACGGGTATGGTTATTGTGGCGGCCATTAGCCTCAGCACCATGGTCTGTAACGATTTAGTGATGCCGTATCTGATTAATCATAAACGCCTAGATATTCTTAATAGTGACAATCTCAATGGCATTATTTTGTTGATTAGACGAGTAGCCATTGTTGGCCTTATAGCTGGTGCTTACGGTTACTACGTGTTGATTGATAACAATGCCCAATTAGCCAACATTGGCTTGGTGTCATTTGCGGCAATTGTACAACTCTTGCCGGCGGTGCTATGTGCATTGTATTGGCGTTCGGCTAACCGCAAGGGCGTATTTTGGGGCTTGATCGGTGGCTTCTCGGTTTGGGCCTACACCTTAATGTTTCCAACCATCTTTGATAATAATGCTGTTGAGACGGTTTATGGTGTGTCGGCTTGGTTTCACCCTCATGCACTGTTTGGAATGCGCCTTGATAACTCTTTATCTCATGGTGTGTTTTGGAGTCTTTTGGTGAATGTCACGCTACTTGTTTGGTTTTCTCTAAGAGATAATCAAAATGTATTGGAAAAAATACAAGCAAGCCGTTTCTTCTATGTTAGTGATGCACCGCTGAATTTGAGTGCAAAAAGCCCTGAGCAAGCATTTATTGTTCACCCTGATGCGTTACGTATTTTGACCGAGCGAATTATTGGCCGGCGCAATACTCAAGCGGTTTTTAGCCAATTTGAACAAAGTCAGGGAGTGAGTTTAAGCGAGGTCACACAGGTCGATCGGCAATTGCTATCATTGGTGCAAACGGCCATAGCCGGCGTTATTGGCTCAACCTCGGCACAAAAAGTAATCTCAGATACATTGCTGGGTGACGATGAATACCTTGAAGAGGTAACCACCTTTGTCGATGAGACCTCTAGCGTACTGCAATTTAATCGAAACTTACTACAGACTACCTTGCAAAACATCACCCACGGCATATCGGTGATCGATCGAGATTTCAATTTGGTTATATGGAACGACCAATATTTAAAGTTGTTCGGTTACCCTGAAAACTTAATTTACGTCGGTAAACCATTACGTGAAGTGCTTAGATTTAATGCTGACCGCGGTGATTTTCAAGGCAAAGACCATAACCTCGAAATTGCTAAGCGAATCAAACACTTGAAGAACGCCACTTCATACTCAACGGTACGTCAGCGGGCTAACGGCACTACTATTAAGTCAACAGGCGAACCGATGCCTGGTGGTGGCTTTGTGACGACTTATGAAGATATTAGTGAAAATGTTCGCGCCTCTCAAATGCTACGCCGTGCTAATGAAGAGCTGGAGTCTCGAGTCAAGGAACGCACTAAAGAGCTTGAGATTTTAACCAAAGAGCTGGAACGTAATACCCGTGATAAGACTCACCTTTTAGCCGCTGCAAGCCATGATTTACTGCAGCCGATAAATGCGGCTAGACTATTTACTCATAGCATAAGTGAGCGCGCAGATGAGCCAGCTTCAGTAAAGTATTTAGCTGAAAATGTCGACCAATCCTTAGTCACGGCGAATGAATTGTTACGCGCGCTCTTAGATGTCTCTAAACTTGATTCTGGCGGTATAACGCCAGAATCAACAGACTTTTCGTTGGATGCGTTTATTCATGGTTTAGTTGATGAAATGCAGCCGAGTGCAAACGACAAAAAAGTACTTTTGCATTACAGCGTACCCGATGTGATGGTTTACTCCGATAAAAAATTATTACTGTCTGTGTTGCAGAACTTGGTGGCTAACGGGCTACGTTATTCAGGCTCAGGCGGTGCCGTGTTGGTTCGGGCAAGCTTGTTTAAGGAAACCAAGCAGGTGGAAATTTCAGTAGAAGATAGAGGAATAGGTATAGATCCTGAACACCTTGATCAAATTTTTAACGAATTCTATCAAATTAGAAAAGAAGGCTATGAAGAAACACACGGTCTAGGTTTAGGCTTGTCGATTGTTAAGCGCATCAGTCGCTTGCTTGATCTAAAGGTAGCGGTAGAGTCAGAACCCGGACATGGCAGTCGTTTCTCTGTCTATATCCCGTATACCAATAAGCCGGTGATCGTGCCTGACCCTATAAAAAATTCAACTGGTAGTTTGAGCGCGCGCTTGAACGGAGCACAAATTCTCTGCTTAGATAACAATGAAAGTGTGCTCGAAGCAATGCGCAGTTTGCTTGAAGGGTGGGGCGCAATTGTAACCTCGGTGGCGACGTATAAACGCGCGGTCGATGCGTTGTCAGAAGTTGATTTTGACTTGGTGCTGGCTGATTATCGTTTAGATGATGCCGAAACTGGGCTTGATTTTCTGGCGCTAGCTGACATCAAGGGCGCTTTGATTACAGCCGAGCAAGACAAACGGCTAAAACCTAAAGCGATCGCTTTAGGCTATCAATATTTGGCAAAGCCTATTGAACCAGCGATGCTTAAATCAGTATTGTTGTTTTTGTTAGATAATAATTCTTAGGCTTAGTGTTATCTTAATTGGTTGAATGACTAAGTGTCATTAGAAGCATATTTATTCTTGAATTAATATTTCAATCAATACTAAAGTAGTATGGATAGTTGCCTTCGCCGTCGATAGTCTTGATGTCTCTAATATAAGGTTTTTTATATGACTGATGATTACCAACAATGGCAACGTAACCCGTTAGATTTTTGGCGTGAGCAGGCGCGAAATATTGATTGGTTCACTGCACCTAACACTATTTTAAGCCAGTTGAATGACGGTGCCGCGTCGTGGTTTGAAGACGGTAAAATGAACACCTGTTACCTGGCGCTAGATTATCACGTACTCAACGGGCGAGGGAATCAAGCGGCTTTGATTTATGATTCACCTGTGACTGGGGTGCAGCAGTCATATTCGTATCGAGAGTTGCGAGATGAAACCGCTAAAGTGGCCGGTATGTTAGTCGCTTTGGGTGTTAACAAAGGTGATACGGTTATCATCTATATGCCGATGATTCCTCAGGCAGTGATGGCGATGCTCGCATGTGCCCGAGTAGGCGCGGTGCACTCTGTTGTGTTTGGTGGCTTTGCCGCACCCGAGTTAGCGTCAAGAATCGACGATGCAAAGCCTAAGGTGATTCTATCGGCCTCGTGTGGTATCGAGGTTAATCGTGTTATTAAATACAAACCCTTGGTGGATGCGGCTATTGAGTTAGCGATATACAAGCCGGCCCATTCGGTGGTGTTGCAACGAGAACAAGCGCAAGCCTCTTTAGATAAACCGATTGATCTAGACTGGAATGATTGCGTCTCTCGAGCAAATGCGGTTGAGCCAGTTGCGGTTCGGGGCGATGACCCGCTTTATATCCTCTATACCTCAGGAACCACCGGTAGGCCGAAAGGGGTGGTTCGCCAAAATGGAGGGCACGCTGTTGCGCTCAAATACAGTATGGATGCTGTATACGGTGTTCATGCTGGAGATGTGTTTTGGTCTGCTTCAGATGTTGGTTGGGTGGTAGGGCATTCGTACATTGTCTATGGGCCATTGATTCATGGGTGTACCACGGTTATGTACGAAGGTAAGCCGATCATGACCCCTGATGCGGGGGCGTTCTGGCGAGTTATTGAGGAGCATTCAGTCAACGCTATCTTCAGTGCACCGACGGCCTTTCGGGCAATTCGGCGCGAAGATCCTAAGGGAGCCTTAGTTTCTAACTATGATATTAGCAGTCTGCGTACAGTATTTTCGGCTGGCGAACGCTTAGATCCAACAACCCAAGATTGGATGGCTAATACCCTCGGCGTGCCAGTTATCGACAATTGGTGGCAGACCGAAACCGGTTGGCCGATTGCTTCGAACTTGATGGGGCGCGAACCGCTTGGCGTGAAGAGGGGCTCGGCAACCAAGCCTGTGCCGGGTTTCGATGTGCAAATTTTAGATGACGATGGAAACCCTGCCGCTCACGGGAAGCAAGGCAATATCGCCATCAAATTGCCTTTGCCTCCAGGTTGCTTGGCCTCGATTTGGAATGACCATCAGCGTTTTATTGACTCTTACCTTAGTGATTACCCAGGCTTTTACACAAGTGGTGATGGTGGTTATTTTGACCAAGACGGCTATCTGTTTGTGATGGGCCGAGTTGACGACGTTATTAATATCGCTGGCCATCGTTTATCTACGGGTGATATCGAAGAGCTTATCGCTCAACACCCAGCCGTTGCTGAGTGTGTCGTGGTGGCCGTGAATGACGAGCTCAAAGGTGAATTACCTGTCGGGTTTGTGGTTCTTAATAGCGCCAACCATGGAGACGGCAATATCAAAGCTGAGCTGGTTCAACGAGTTCGTCAATCGATAGGCCCAGTGGCTTGTTACCGGCAAACTTATTTGGTGCCAAGGCTACCGAAGACACGTTCTGGTAAAGTGCTGCGCAAGGTTCTTAAAGCGATGCTCAATGGCACGCAAGTAGTCGTGCCGCCAACTATCGACGACCCTTCATCATTAGACGATATTAAAAAGGGTTTGTTGTCAGTTGAGCACTCAAGTTGATATAAAAGCCTCAAACTCTCAATATTCGACATAAGGAAACCAATAATGACCCAAAAAATAAATGTGATTATCGCTCGCGAAAGCGGCCATAGCGCTGACAAAGGTGTTGAGGTAAAACATCAAGAAATAGAGCAAAGCGAGTTACCGAATCTAGAGGTATTAGTCGATATCGACTACTCAAGCTTGAACTACAAAGACGCTCTAGCGGTTAGTGGCCGAGCGCCTATTTGCCGACAGTTACCCATGGTCTGCGGCATTGACTTGGCTGGTACGATTGTTGATTCAAAGTCACCAGCCTGGCAAGCGGGTGATAAGGTTATTGTTAACGGCTACGGCCTTTCAGAAACTCAATGGGGTGGTTACGCGCAGCAGCAACGCGTATCGGCTGATTGGTTGGTGAAGAGGCCTGACGCAATTTCAAGTAAGTTTGCCATGGCGATTGGAACAGCAGGTTATACCGCGATGCTCTGTGTTAACGCGCTTCGCGATCATGGTTTGAAACCCGAAGATGGCCCGATATTAGTTACCGGTGCGTCTGGTGGTGTTGGTTCTGTCGCTTTAGTGTTGCTGTCAAAACTTGGCTTCACATCGGTGGCGGTCAGTGGGCGTGAGAGTACCCACGATTACCTTAAGTCATTAGGTGCTAGCGAGGTTATCGGGCGTGATGAATTTAATCGAAAATCAAAAGCGATGGAACGCGAAACTTGGGCTGGCGCAATCGACTCGGTAGGCAGTAAAACATTAGCCTGCTTAATCTCGCAACTTAAATACGATGGAATTGTCGCGGCCTGTGGGCTTGCGGGCGGCGCCGACTTACCGGCCACGGTGATGCCTTTTATTCTCAGGGGCGTTACCTTGAAAGGCGTTGATTCAGTGATGGCAAGTCAAGCTAATCGACAACGATCTTGGCACGACCTTGAGCAGCTTATCACCATGAGCGACCTTGAATCAGTTTGTCAGGTAGAGCCGATGTCAAAACT
>JALZVW010000046.1 GCA_023301745.1 Arenicella sp.
GGCCTCGTGTGATCAACAGCGTTATTAGGCATTAGCTCGTCGTAAGCATGTGTCGCCAGCCGCTATTTGAGCTCGACTTCGGAGACAATTTTCCACGAACCCTGCTCTTTGACAAGCTCTAGGCGTTTGCGTGAACTCTCGACATAATCCCCTGATTGATAGCGTTGATTAAACTCAATCACACCAGAGTCCATTTCTTCGAGCATAGTAATGTCGAAGTCATTTAACTCAACATTGATGTTCTTTTCAGGCTTAACTCGATATTTTCGACTGGCAACCCATGCATCGAGCGCCAAATCATTGGCTGGCCTGAAGTCGGCGCTATAACTTAATAGATAAGTATCAATATCGCCTTTAGACCATGCATCTCGCCAACGTTCGACCACATAACCGACTTCAATTTTGACTAAGGATTCAAGCTCGTCTTCGGCGGGCAACAATGCCTGCTCGAGTTGTTCGACCCTCGCTTGGCTCATTTTTTCAGCCACTTCGGACTCTTGTTTGGCTAGCAACAACCGCCTAGCTTTTTGCTCTGGCGTTGAGGACTCATCGGCTTGCGAGGCGATGCTTGGCGATGCAACCACCTCGGTAACCGGCGTAGGTGCATTGGTCGCCGCATCGCTATTGCCATATGTTTGAGGCATATTAATCAAGCTAGCTAAGCTTGGTGAGGTCTCGTCTGGGGTGACCGAAGGGTTAAATTCGGGAACGACGATGCTGACTATTTCGTCAGGCTCTGAGGCATTAAAAACACCCGATATTTTAAGCAGCAATAAAGTAGCCAGTAGCGCAACAATCACTAAGGTCCAAACTCGTTTACCGTTATCAGCAATTTTCTCAGTGACCCAAAACCGGTGATAGCAGTGCAAACAACGGTATGGGCGCGTTGCCATGAAGCGCATCTTCAAATCGTCGAATCGCTGACGCCTCGAATGAGCCACCTTTTCAGCGCCACACTTAGTGCAGGTAATGCTCAGCGATGCGTTCAAAGTTTGGCCTACACGCGCGTCATAGCTGCTCGCCTGGCCAACCGGGTCTGACTCTAAAATAGACTTAATAGTTTTGTTAGACACAATCATATAACCTGTTCAATTAGCGCACCAAACCACCCCTAACACCTTGGATATGCTCTGCTATAAAGATCGGGGTTCTCAACAAATAGCGTTATAAAACCACGATTATAATTATTATTTTCTTTGCCAACCAAACTCAAACTAGCCTCGCGAGAACTTAAACAACAACGACACTAGCCCTAGTACAAAAATAAAACCCCATACCGACCAACACCCTATTCGTCAGTAACACAACCCATCGATGCGTTTTTGACACATCGAATGTATTTTCCGAGTGTACCACGAGTTGCCTTTAACTCGGGCGCAACCCAGGCCTCTCGACGACGCTCTAGCTCGTCATCAGGCACGTCCATTTCGATCTTATTGTTGACCGCATCTAAGGTAACAATATCACCATTTTGAACTAAAGCGATGCCGCCGCCTTCTTGAGCTTCAGGCACAACATGCCCCACGATAAAGCCATGCGAGCCGCCTGAAAAACGACCATCAGTGATCATCGCCACGTGCTCACCTAAGCCCGCACCCATCACGGCCGATGTTGGCTTGAGCATTTCGGGCATGCCGGGGCCACCTTTAGGCCCTTCATAACGAATGACGATTACATCGCCCTTATTGATTTTGCCTTGTTCAAGCGCTTCGATCATCGCTTGTTCGCCGTCAAATACCGACGCGGGGCCAACAAATTTCTCGCCTTCTTTACCCGTCACTTTGGCTACCGAGCCTTCGGTGGCTAAATTGCCTTTAAGAATTTGAATGTGGCCAGTCCGTTTAATCGGGTCACTCATTGGTTTGATGATGTCTTGGCCTTGGGTTAAGCCCGGCAAGTCAGCTAAATTTTCAGCCAAAGTCTTGCCAGTAACCGTTATGCAATCACCATTTAATAGACCTTCGTCGAGCAAGAATTTCATCACCGCTGGTGTGCCGCCGATATTATGCAGGTCGTTCATCACGTATTGACCGCTTGGCTTCAAATCAGCCAAAAATGGAATACGATCACTCACGCGTTGAAAATCATCAACGGTTAATTCTAAATCTAATGCCCGGGCCATGGCGATCAAGTGCAGTACCGCATTGGTAGAGCCACCTAGAGCCACAATCACAACCATGGCGTTCTCAAACGCGTCGCGCGTCATAATGTCGCGTGGTTTTAGATCGAGCTCTAGAATATTTTTCAAGGCGGCACCGGCACCTAGGCACTCGTCGACTTTTTCCTGATCAATGGCGGGCGACGAGGCGCTGTATGGCAAACTCATACCCAATGCTTCAATTGCACTGGCCATGGTGTTAGCGGTGTACATGCCACCACATGCACCGGCGCCGGGGCATGATTTTTCGATAATTTGCTGACGGTCGTCTTCGGTAATTGTTTCGACTAGAAACTGGCCATAGGCTTGAAAGGCCGAGATGATGTCAAGATTTTCGCCTTTATGAACGCCGGGCTTAATTGAGCCGCCGTAGACCATGATCGCAGGCCGATTTAAACGTGCCATGGCAATTAAGCAACCAGGCATGTTTTTGTCGCAACCCGGAATCGCTATCAAGCCATCGTAGAACTGGGCGGCCATCACGGTTTCAATCGAGTCAGCAATGATGTCTCTAGACTGCAATGAGTAGGCCATGCCGCTTGTGCCATTGGTGGTGCCGTCGCTGACACCAATGGTGTTAAAGCGCATGCCGACTAAGCCAGAGTCTACAACCCCGGTTTTTACGTGAGCCGCAAGGTCGTTCAGATGCATGTTACAGGTGTTGCCTTCCCACCAAACACTGGCGATGCCCACTTGAGCTTTGCTCATATCGGCTCGAGTTAAACCAGTGCCATACAACATCGCTTGGCCGGCACCTTGAGATTTAGGCTGAGTGATTGTAGAGCTGTGCTTGTTTAGATTTTTATCTGACATGAGAAGCGTTGGGATGCGGCAAGTTAAGTCTGACCACCGATTTTACACCTGAGCGGGGTTTAGAGGAATTTATTTTCGCTGGATTTTTAGCCAAGCAAGCGCGTGTTTGTCTAAAAACAGGGCATTAGGGCAACAAGATCAGGTTGGGAACACTAAGTTAAACACTTAGCGGAGTCGCCCCAGACCAATGCCTGGGGCAACAATTGCTTATTTAAAGATGCTTTCTAATAACTTACGTTTACGCTCATCACGCAACTCTTTCTTGGTTTTCTCTACCGGCGCCTCGGTTGCGCCTTGGTCGTTTTGTG
>JALZVW010000047.1 GCA_023301745.1 Arenicella sp.
GTTGTCGCCGCCGATTTGAACATTGCGCTTCGGGTTTCGTGCATGCTGAGTAAATTCTTTTGGCGCGCTGGCTTGAATAAGATCGCGACACATCCCTCTTGGAAAGCGCACTCGATCACCGTCTATCGAGGCACCGGCATCGCGAAAAATGTCCATGGTTTCTTCGTCATCGGTGAAATTAATACCGATCTCTTCTAAAATTATTTCAGCATTGTTTTCGATGATGTTAAGTGAGGCATCGTCTAGCACTTCATAATAAGGAATTTTACGTTTGATATAAGCAGGCGCGGTAGATTCTGCCTTTGCAACCTGAGCCACTCTGCGACTGCGCCCGCCGCCTCTACGTTCTCTAGCCATGATAATTTCCTCTAAATTTTATTCGTTTCTTAGGTTTTTTTTGTAGCTTCTAAATAGCTCACTAAAATCTTAAGTTCTACGACGCCGGCGATTGCGTTGCACTTTTTGAGCCACTACCGGTGATACTGAAAACGCCATGCCTTGGACAAAATAGTCTTGAAAATTAGGTTCGTTAGCGCTTTCAATTTTTCGCACTTTTTTAACCTCAGCGATAATTCGATCACGCTCAAGCTGACTGAGTAACGCTTTAGTCGCGCCGATACCCGCCGCATTTCCAACCGATCGAATCTGTTCTCGTGTGGCGCTTGGAATAATATCTAAATCAGCCACGAAAACAGGGTCTAGGTGCGAACCAAATGCGCCCGCCAATAGAACTTGATCAAACTCTTTACACTCTAAGTAGTCCATCAATAATTGAACGCCGGCCGATAAGGCCGCCTTGGCTAATTGAATTGACCGCACATCTGTTTGCTCTACGTAGATCGAGTTATCACCTTGCTCAACCAACATAAAACGCACTGTCGTTCCGTCTTCGCTAGGCCGGCTATCAAACAGGTTCGGTGCTTTGTCTTGAACAAACAAACCCGTTTGATCAATTAAGCCCGCTTTGGCCATTTCAACCATGACCTCAATAATGCCGGAGCCGCAAATGCCGATTACTCGCGGTTGCGCTGCGGTAAAAGCGGCGTCGTTTGACCACGCATCAACGCCAATCACTTTAAAGGTAACCTCAAGCGTTTGAGGGTCGATACGAATTCGTTCAATAGCACCGTGTGAGGCGCGAACGCCTGAGCTAATTTCAGCGCCTTCGAAGGCCGGCCCGGTTGGTGACGAGGTGGCGTAGACAACACCATTCTTGGCCAACATAATTTCAGCGTTAGTGCCAATGTCAACTAACAGCGTTGTCTGCTGGCTCATGCTTTCCATTTCACTCAAATAGGCCGCGGCGGTATCAGCCCCAACATGGCCGGCAATCAGCGGTAAAAATGCGACACGAGTTGTTGGGTAGAGATCTAAGCCAATTTCAGAAGCCGTCATTTCAAGCCACTCTCTAGTCGCTAAGGTGAATGGCGCTTGCCCGAGTTCTACTGGTGAAATGCCAAAAAACAAATGGTGCATGATAGGGTTCCCCACCAACACCACTTCTAATAACTTGTTGTGCTCTAGCGCAAGCTGCTTGCAGGCTTCATGTAACATCTCAGTTAGCTTTTGACGAACCGCATTAGTCAGCTTTTGATCGCCGCCTTTGTTCATCATTACATACGAAACGCGGCTCATTAAATCTTCGCCAAACTGAATCTGAGGATTCATCGCCGAGGTTTCGTAAAGCAGCTCGGCGGTCATAAGGTCGTAAACATACAGCGCCAGGGTGGTCGAGCCAATATCAACCGCGGCACCGATAACGCGCACGTCACCTTGCGCATACAAAGCAACTACTTGATTTTCATCTCGAACCGCAACCGTGAGCTTACCTTTGCTTTCATGCACAAGCGCCTGCACGCTGCTGAGTAGCTTGCAGTGCAGCCGAGCGTTGATCGATTGCTCGGCAAGGCGTTCTACTATATTTTCAGTGGCGCAAGGGTTGGCATCCATCGTTGCCTCAGCTAGCTCAATATCAAATAATTTAACCACCGGTGCTAAATCAAATTCACGCGCATCATTTTTCTTAGAGATATAAGCCAGGTTTTCTTGGCTGCGTTCTGGCACATCAATCAGCAAGTCACCTAAGATTCGA
Organism: Arenicella sp.; assembly: GCA_023301745.1. GTDB lineage: Bacteria > Pseudomonadota > Gammaproteobacteria > Arenicellales > Arenicellaceae > Arenicella. Next base: position 2,093 of record JALZVW010000047.1, read on the forward strand.
GTACGGCACGCAAGGCGCAAGCCTTTAAACTTATCGTTGCGTTGATACAGTCGTTCTTCAAGTTCGGTTACCGGCGACACGTTTTCAAGCAAGCTGTCAATGCCATGCTTTGAGTGTGCGCCTTCAGAAATTTCAATCCAGCATTGGCGACAATTACCGTTACCGCCACACAGCGAACGAATGGCAACGCCGGTATCTTGCGCGGCCTCCAAAAGAGTAGAGCCAAGCTCGGCATCAACCGACAAACCAGACGGCGTGAACACAACGCGCTTGGTTTGTAGCTCAGCCTTAGCGACTTGCTCGGCATTCGATTCAGGGCGTACCTCAGACATAGTGGCTCATCTCTATAGTGTCATGAGAGCTTCATGTTCGGCGACGACGCCCAGTGCGACGGCGCCCCTCAGGCGCACCTTCTTTGGGTGGCTCTCGGTAGTTAGCGATCCACTGCTCACAATCCGGATCATTGAATACTAATACATCAGCAGCGCGCACAGATTGCACTAAGCCATCGTGCAGTGGATTAACAATCGCCGAGGTCATGCCTGCACCAATCGCCATGGGTAAAAATGCGTTGTTAATACCATGCCGGCTGGGTAAGCCAAAACTAATGTTCGATGCGCCACAAGTGGTATTTACTTTTAACTCTTC
>JALZVW010000048.1 GCA_023301745.1 Arenicella sp.
TTAGGCGGCGCGATTAAAGGTTTTAAGAAAGCGCTCGGTGATGACACCAAAGAAAATGATGATGTTATAAACAACGCCGACAAAGAGTCTAGTCATGCTAAATCTGAGAGTGACGAAAAGTAGTCAAGTATCATGTTAGATATTGGCTTTTTTGAATTGCTGGTGGTGGCCGTGGTGCTCGTTATTGTAATGGGGCCAGAGCGATTGCCTGAAGTGGCCAAGCAAGCCGCGTTTTTTATACGTAAGGCTCGTCAGGGTATGTTTCGCCTGCGTAGTGAAATGCAGAGCGAGATTCAAGGCACGCCGTTTGCCGATCTGGAGAAAGCTAAGCAAGAAATGGCCGATTTAAAAAATGATATTCGGCAATTTGGGCGCGATCTGGCCGACTCAGCTGAGCAGGCTGTCGATGTTGATCATGCGGCGGCTGAAATGACGGGTGCACAGCTCGCTGATGGCACTAATGAAGGGGCTACAACAGGCGTCTCAAACGCTAGTAAAACTGAGTGACCGCTGCGCAATTAAGTCCCTACCTCTCGCCCCCGTAAAAACTAAATGACTGAAAAAACTCAAAAATCAGAACCCTTTATCTCGCACCTTGTTGAATTGCGAAACCGTTTGGTGCGCGCACTTGGCGCCGTGCTGCTGGTGTTTTTGTGTCTGCTTCCCTTTGCTGGCGAAATCTATTCTTGGTTTGCCGAGCCATTGCTAGCCAGTCTGCCCGAAGGCGGCAATATGATCGCGGTAGATCCTCATGGCACTTTTTTCATACCGTTTAAGCTAGCGTTTGCCGTTGCCTTTGCGATTGCGATCCCCTTTGTGTTGTACCAAGTTTGGTCGTTCATAGCGCCGGGCTTGTATTCTAAAGAGAAACGAATTGTTTTACCGTTGGTCGTCTCGACAACCGCCCTGTTCTATCTTGGAATACTCTTTGCATACTTTGTTGTGTTTCCATTGATGTTTGAGTTTTTCGCTAAAATGACCCCAGAGGGTGTCGCGCTAACGCCCGATATTGGGTCATACATGAGTTTTGCCTTGAGCCTGTTTTTTGCATTCGGTGTGGCCTTCGAAGTGCCTGTGGCGATCGTGCTACTGACGAGAATTGGCGTCATTTCAGCCGAAACGATTGCCAAGCAACGACCTTACTTTATTTTAGGCGCATTTGTTTTAGCCATGTTAATGACCCCTCCAGACCCATTTTCACAGATTATGATGGCAATACCTGTTTGTCTATTATTTGAAGTTGGGTTGTTTTTCGCTAGAAAACTTGAAAAAAATGATCTAAAGTTGAAGGAGTCAGAATAACTTTACATTCGTCAGGTAGGTTTAGATGCCAGCAAAGATTATTGATGGGAAGGCTGTTGCACTCGAGATTCGAGAAGAAGTGAAACTCCAAGTTGGTGAGTTAAGGCAACGCAAAATCAGTCCGTGTTTAGCGGTTATTCTTGTTGGGGCAAACCCCGCTTCAAAATCATATATCCGCAGTAAGATTAGAGCGTGTGCCGAAACCGGCATTAAATCGATTAAAATTGATGTTGCATCAGACGCCAACGAGCAAGATCTACTCGATGAGATTGATAAATTAAACCGCGATACACATGTGCACGGTATTCTCGTTCAGCTACCGCTGCCTCATCATATGAATGAAGAGCGCGTTACACAGAGAATTGATCCGGCTAAAGATGTTGATGGGTTTCACCCTGAAAACGTCGGAAAACTTAGCGTTGGCATCGATTGTTTGGCTCCCTGCACACCGTCAGGTATTCCCGAATTGATCACTCGAAGCGGTATCAGTATGTCTGGAAAACACGCGGTGATTGTTGGCCGAAGCAACATCGTTGGCAAGCCAATGATGAATATCTTGATGCAAAAAGGCGAGAAGGCGAATTGCACAGTCACTTGTTGCCATAGCGGCACAGACCATTTAGCTAATCATACTCGCCAAGCAGACATATTAATTGCGGCAATTGGTGTACCTAAATTTGTCACATCAGGCATGGTCAAAGACGGCGCTACGGTGATAGATGTGGGTATTAATCGGGTCGATGACCTCGAGCACTCTCTGGGCTATCGTTTAGTTGGCGATGTAGATTTCGATGACGTCAAAGAAGTAGCGGGTGCAATAACGCCAGTGCCGGGCGGTGTCGGCCCAATGACTGTTGCGATGTTGATGAAGAACACGGTCCAAGCCGCACGTATGATTCACCATCTTTAGCCTTGTAACTATCTATGCTAGGCCATATTTACGAGCGAACCCACCCGAGGCTAAAGACGTAGCGTTTGCCGTGAATAATTTCAATGACCGAGTGTTCACAGATATCTGGCCTGAAAAATTTGATAGACCGAGTTTCAAATAAAGTCTTTTCGCATTTAAAGTCACCCCCTAGTGTTGGATGTTTGAGTATTATGTTCAAACGAAAATGCCTACCGACCTCTACGGTGTCTTTGTGAGGTGGTATTTCATGACCTTCATAGAATTTCAGTAGATACATATCAAATTTAATTAGCCCAGATGCCCTTGCCAGCAGCATTTTTTGGTAACCGGTTTGTTGGCGCCCGGTTTGCCAATAAAAAAACTTCGGTGGAGTTCTCGGCATTTTCAACTCATTAATTAATCCCATCTAAATTTACATTACACATAAGGTAAACTTAAATCTATGGTCTATTCTTTGTTCTTAATATTTGTTGGTGCGGCATTGTTTGCAACCCTTGCCTTGATGGCGCGCCAATCGTTAATCATTGGGTATATAGTTCTAGGCGTCGTGCTCGGCCAATGGGGCTTAGCTTGGGTCACTGATACTAAGCTTATTCAAGATATTTCAAATATAGGTATTATCTTTCTGCTTTTTTTATTGGGATTGAATCTTAGCCC
>JALZVW010000049.1 GCA_023301745.1 Arenicella sp.
GGCTCAGAGCGCGATCTCGTTAATGGTGGCGCCGTGCGTACTTGGCTCGAGAGCATCGAGACAAGCGAAGCCGTTATCGAAAAAACCAAAGACGGAGCGCCGGTCTTGGTCGGTGATGGCAAACTTCGTTATCTAGCTGGCTGGCCTGACACTAATGCGATGGCGCGAATTATTAGTGACTTAGCCGTAGAGGCGAAGCTCGACACGATTGTCATGCCCGAGGGTGTTCGCCGACGTTGTACCGGCTCGCATGAATTTCTTTTCAACCACAATAGCGAGCCCGTAGAGTTTGCCGGGCAAACAATTGATCCGGCTGGGGTGGTGATTCGCCCAATAGGCTGATGTGTTTAGTGGCGTTGGCATCTTATTCGGTGATGAGCTTTCCTGTAAACAGTCACGAATTAACCTTCTAGTTCAGGTCTTTGCACGGTACAATTGCTGTTGATATTCCACCTAACTTCCGACAGATTGTAATGAAAGTTGAACCAACTAAACTCGACGGTGTGTTACTTGTAACACCACAGGTTTTCGGCGACGACCGAGGTTTCTTTATGGAAACTTTTAACCGAGATAAAGCGCTAGAGTTGGGCTTGCCGGGCGAATTTGTTCAAGATAATCATTCAAAATCAAGCAAGGGCGTGTTGCGCGGCTTGCACTATCAAACACCTCAATGGCAGGGCAAACTTGTTCGCACTGTCCAGGGTGAAATATTTGATGTGGCGGTTGATATTCGTGACGGATCTCCAACGTTTGGTGAGTGGGTTGGCTTTTACCTGAACGATGAAAATAAACAACAGCTTTATGTTCCTGAGGGTTTTGCTCACGGCTTTGTGGTAACCAGTGATACGGCTGAAGTAGTCTATAAATGCACGTCTTTGTATGCCCCAGAACAAGAGGGCAGTGTGCTCTGGAATGACCCTGAAATCGGAATAGATTGGCCCATTGCTGAGCCGGTATTGTCAGCTAAAGATGAAGTTGGGCAGCTGATAAAAGATCTACCCATATTAAGCGTTACGTAGTTCAAGGTTTATTTGAATGAAAAAGATTTTACTGATTGGTCAAAACGGCCAGGTCACGACCTATTTACAGCGTGTTCTAGCCGGTGATTACGAGCTGGAAGTCATGGGTCGAAACGATTTAGATTTGAGTGACGTTGCAAGCATCGAGAAAGTATTAGAGGCCTGTGACCCCACACTAATAATTAACCCTGCCGCATTCACTGCTGTTGATTTAGCCGAAGAGCAGCAGGAGTCTGCCTTCACTATCAATCGTGATGCTGTAGCGGCGATCGCCGCATATTGCGCTAGACGTAATACGCCGTTAATTCACTTTTCAACCGATTATGTGTTTGCCGGTGATGGCGATACACCGTACCTTGAATCTGACACGCCGGCACCGACAGGAGTTTATGGTCAAAGTAAGTTAGAAGGGGAAGCGGCCATTTTTGATTCTGGAGCGCCTGCCATTGTGTTGCGTACGGCATGGGTGTATTCAAATCACGGCAAAAACTTTTATAAAACCATGCTTAACCTAGCTGAATCCCGTGACCAGTTGTCGGTAGTTGGTGATCAAATTGGAGCCCCGACTTACGCGGGTAGCATTGCTGATGCCACCAAACAGCTTGTTGAAAAAATACTATTACAAGGGGGTTTACTCGACGGTCAAGCTGGTTTGTATCACTTTACTTGCCAAGGGCAGACATCTTGGGCCGATTTCGCAAAAGCGATTTTTGTGGAAAATGAAGTTAATAATATTAACGTTAATAGCATCACCACTAAAGAGTATCCTACGCCCGCAAAGCGCCCAGCGTATTCAGTATTAAACGTAGAGAAAATAACTCAAACCTTCGGTATATCTCTGCCTCACTGGGGCACGGCTCTGGCCTATTGCGCCGCTGAGAGCAAAGCGCGTTAGGGCGTTAACTTAATGGACTCGGAAAGCGCCGCCGATATTCTTGGAGAGCATGGACCTTTCGCTAAACGTATCGATAATTATACGGTACGCGAATCTCAGGTCGCGATGGCCCGTGCGATTGAAGGTACCATTGCTGAAAAGCAAACGCTGTTGGCTGAATCGGGAACCGGAACCGGTAAAACATTTGCCTATCTAGTTCCGGCACTACTTTCTGGGAAAAAGACACTCGTCTCGACGGGTACCAAACATTTACAAGAGCAGCTCTTTCATCGAGATATCCCTTTGGTATTAGAGAGTCTAGGTTTGAATGCCAAAGTCTCTCTGCTTAAAGGCCGTAGTAACTATCTTTGCTTGCACCGAATGATGTTAACTCGGGGCTCGTCACGTCGTCTCGATAAAGTTCAGTTAGCGGAACTAGAAGCGCTATCGTCGTGGGAACCGACAAGTAAAAGCGGTGATATTGGCGATTTAAATGAGGTGCCCGAAGACTCTAGGATATGGCCATCTGTGACCTCGACGGTTGATAATTGCATTGGTCAAAATTGTTCGTTTTTTGAAGATTGTTACGTAAATAAAGCTCGTAAAGCGGCAATGACGAGTGAAGTAGTGGTCGTCAACCATCACTTGTTCTTCGCCGATAAGGCGTTAAAAGACGATGGTTTTGGTGCCTTGTTACCCGACGTTGATACCGTGATTTTTGATGAGGCCCATCAGATACCTGATATTGCATCGAATTTCTTAGGTAACAGTTTTAGTTCCTGGCAAGTGATGGAACTTGCCAATGATACACGTGCTGCCGAACTCAAAGAAAAAAGCCTGATCCCTAAGCTGGCGATGATTGCCGACGAATTGGATAAGCTAACCGCCGATTATCGTCTCAGCTTGGGTTTGAACGAGCGGCGAGTCGGTTGGAACGATTTGATTGATGAGAGCCCTAATTTACCTAAAAAATTATTAGTGCTGGCTGAGAAATTGACAGAGTTTTCTGATGTGCTTGAGAAAGCGTCGGTTGCCGGCGAAGCACTCACTCGCTGTTATGAAAGAGCATTAGAGCTATCACAAGATTGCCATAAGCTCGCCGACGATTCGAGTATGGATGATGTGGTACGTTGGGTCGAAGTTGCGCGTCGAACCTTTAGAATTCATGAAACGCCGCTCAATATCGGCAATGCTCTTAATGCCTATTTTGGTAATCGAGAGCAAGCGAGAGTGTTTACCTCAGCGACGCTGTCAATTGACGGTGATTTTGGCCACTATCAACAGCTTGTCGGTTTAGATAGCGATACCGCGTATAACACTTGGGACAGCCCATTTGATTACTTTAATCAAGCCGTGTTATATGTTCCTGAAGGAATGCCGCTGCCCAAAGAAGAGGGTTTCGTCGATTCGTTGTTTGACGAAGTTCTGCCGGTCTTACAAGCGAGCCAAGGGGCGGCTTTTGTATTGTTTACTAGCTTTAGAATTATGCAGCAGTTCGAAGAAAAGTTAGCTGACTATGACTTTAACATACTGACTCAAGGCGACACTAGTAAGCGCGAAATGCTTAAAGAGTTTGTTGAAAAACCAAACTCAGTGTTATTAGGCACTATGAGTTTTTGGGAAGGGGTCGATGTGCCGGGCGATGCTCTGCGTTGTGTGATTATTGACAAACTCCCATTTGAGTCTCCATTCGACCCTGTTATTAAGGCTCGATTAAATTCGATGCAGGCCGCGGGTGAAAACCCATTTATGAATTATCAAGTACCACGAGCGGTAATCACTCTGCGCCAAGGCGCGGGCCGATTGATTCGTAGTTCAAATGATAAAGGTGTACTGATGATTTGTGACGGTCGATTGCGAACAACGCACTATGGCCGTGTATTTCTAAATAGTTTACCGAAAATGCGGCGCAGTAATAGTCGAGAAAAAGTGTCGGCTTTTTTGACCCGCCTTGCGAATAGGGGTAAGGCTGAATGAACACTATTTTGGCGATAGAAACGGCGACGTCGTCTTGCTCTGTCGCGTTACGAGTTAATGGTGATGTGGTGCTACGCAATGAAGTAGGCAACAATATCCATTCTCGAGTTCTATTAGGGATGATAGAAAGCGTATTGTTAGAAGCGGGGCTAACGGCTCAAGCACTTGATGCGGTTGCGGTTGGTCAAGGGCCTGGATCATTCACTGGCTTGCGTATTGGTGTTGGCGTTGGCCAAGGGCTGGCGTTTGGCGCTAATTGCCCGATGATCGGGGTTTCATCTTTAGATGCCCTGGCATTACAAGCGTCTAGTGACGGGCCGGTGCTGGCTGGTATCGATGCTCGTATGGGAGAAATTTATTGGTGCGAATACTCCAAAAGGGGTGAGCGGCTAGAGAGAGTCGGGGGGCTTCGTGTTACTTCGCCAGCGGATGTTTCTGCCAGCGAGAGCAAGAGGCCGCTAAGTTTGGTTGGCAATGCTTGGGCCGCCTATTCAGGCCAGTTTGCCAATGACATCGAGCGCTACGCCGAGGTACTTTCAGCACAAATAAGCTACCCATCGGCTGGTGCCTTACTTCGATTGGCTGAAGCGAAATATGAGCAGGGAATTTGGTTTTCGGCGTCTGACTTCGCCCCAATTTATGTTCGAGACGATGTGGCTAAAAAGTCATCTAAGCCCTTGCCGGGTCGAAGGCCCTAGTGAGCCGCGAATGAGCGATTATCTAGTTCTAGCAAACAACTTCGAACTGCTTGGTCGCAATTTTTTTGTTATTGATTCTAACTTCAACACTCCAAGGGCCAATAAACTCTTCTAAGCCAGCGGCTGGGTTAATCCACTGAATCATAGACGCGCCCTTTGACGCCGATAAACTCAGCCAGCTCCAGATTCGAGTTTCGTCTTGACTGACTTTAAACGGGTACTCAGTTCGCTCACGCTCAGTATTCGATGGGTCTCGCCATACAATGGCTAAATCGTAATCGGTTTTTGGTAAGTTACTTAGCTCCACGACAGTAAAGATTTTGTCTGTGCAGTCAAAATACTTTCTCTCTTTTTTTGATGGGAAATCATGTTGGTCTCCCAATGTGAAGTAAATATTAGAGCTTACTTCGCTTGGTGTTGCAGCGGCCACTGCGCCTAAGCTTAAGGCGTAAAGTACAATAAAAAAGGCCATCTTATTGTAGATGGCCTTTTTGTGTAGTTTAAGACTAGTCATTTTTTAGTATTGGTATGCCGGTTCCTTATTGGCCCTTAGCAGACGAATACTTCGCTAGCGACTATGAACGAGTAAGCGTGATGTTACCGCTACCGGTTCCATTTGAGCATAAGTCAGTGTCGACGGTTACGACATATGTTCCCGATAAGGTATCGCCATTATTGCTAATCGCTAGCTGAAGATTACCATTTTGAATCGTTATAGATGCACTTGGGCCATTATTTGTACCGGTGACTAAACCATTAAGCAAGCAAACATTGCTAGTACTGCCGACGGTTATGTCAAAAATAGCATTACCAGTAATCTCTGTACCGCCCGCTGCTTGGGTTAGGTTGAGTACGGCTGTGCCTTCTTGGTTTCCATCGGTATTCGCGAATGAACCTGTGAATGTGCCATTAAGGACTACATCTAATGGTGCGACGGTTGAACCGCTGCTACAAGCGGTAAGAAACAGGGTCATAGCTAGGGCAAGGGCTAAATTTTTCATAAGATGGATTCAGTATCGTTTATATGTATTTGTTATTTCAAGAAATATATCTCAAATCACTAGAGGGTAGCAAGCTTGAATAACAGTTTTTATTCGATTTGTAATTATTGGTGATTAAGCAGAGATTGTCCATCACGGATCTGAAGTTTATAGGTTACGCTTGGTTAAGATTCATTAAGCGGGCCACATGCACTGATGTATCACGGCTTTGAACGATCTCAACGGTGTAGTCATCGATTCTAAAGCAGGTGGCGGCCTCGGGTATATCTTCAAGGTGATCGATGATCAAACCATTAATCGTTTTGGCACGGTCAGTTGGTAACTCCCAATCCAGCTGGCGATTAATATCTCTTAGGTAGGCATTGCCTCTAACAAGGTAGGAGCCATCTTTCTCTCTTGTGATTTCGTCGTCTAAACCCGGAAGGCTTGAGGTAAAGTCCCCCACAACCTCTTCGAGAATAAGTTCTAAAGTGACCAAACCTTTGATATCGCCGTATTCATCGACAACAATGCCGAAACGTCGACGTTGTTGTTGTAGATTGGTCAGTGCGTGGGTTACCGAGGTGTTCTCAGGAATGAAGTACGGCTCGCGAATCATACTTATCATGGTTTCTTTGTTGAACTCGGCCATTTGTGACAAATAAAACAGTTTTCGTATGTGGGCAACGCCGACGAAGTTATCGAGTGATCCGCGAAATACCGGCACACGAGTATGATGAGATGTCGCAAGCTGTTCTAC
>JALZVW010000050.1 GCA_023301745.1 Arenicella sp.
GCGCCCCTTGCCGCACCGGCGCCACAGCCGAGTGTTATTGCCGTTACATTGGCTGGTAATAATGAATGGGGCGAATTGGTTGAGCAGACGAGCTTAATCGGCTTCCCCAAAGAACTCGCTATGAATTGCGCGTGTGAAAAGTTAAGCGACGAAAAGATTGTTTTAGCGCTTTCGCCAACAAGAGAGCATTTACTGCGCCCAGGGCGATTGGAAAATATTGAACAAGCTATTCGTCAAGTCACCAATAAAGAGACGGTGGTTAGCTTGGAGCTTGAAGAGTCTGATCGAGAAACGCCGGCAGGGTGTTTGGCCCGTTTGGGCTATGAGCAGTTTGAGCAGACTAAAGAGAGTTTTAAAAGTGACCCTGGCGTGAAAGCATTTATGTCCGAGTTTGGTGCTACGCTAAACGAAGAGTCTATCAAGCCGCTTTAAGTTAAATTGGCTACTGTATTAAGTATGAGAATGAAGAGTTAAGAGAATTATTATGATGAAAGGCGGCTTAGGAAATATAATGAAGCAGGCGCAAGCCATGCAAGAGAACATGCAAAAAGCGCAAGAGGAACTGGCAAGCATCGAAGTAACTGGCGAATCTGGCGGCGGTATGGTCAAGTTGGTTATGACGTGTAGGCATGACGTGAAGAGTGTCAAAATTGACCCTGAACTACTCGGTGATGTCGAAGATAAGGAAATATTGGAAGACCTATTTGCCGCCGCTGTGAATGATGCTGTGCGAAAAGTAGAAAAAACATCTCAGGAAAAAATGGCCGGCCTGACAGGTGGTTTGGATATTCCTGGCATGAAGATGCCGTTTTAAGCGGCGTTGGCAATGGCTACTTCATCGGCAATTGAAGCACTTAAAGATGCCTTAAAGGCGCTGCCCGGAGTGGGGCCTAAAAATGCTCAACGTATGGCGTTTCATTTGATGGAGCGTAACAGAGATGGTGCCAAGGCGATTGCCGACGCTCTCAATGACGCCTTGGAGCGCGTAAAGACCTGTCAGCGGTGCAATACCTTTTGTGAAGCTGATATTTGCGATATCTGCAGTTCGCAAAAGCGAGACAAAGGGTTGTTGTGCGTTGTAGAAACCCCGGCTGACTTGCAAGCGCTTGAACAGGTTGGGGCGTATCAGGGTCTGTATTTCGTGTTAATGGGCAAGCTTTCACCCCTTGAAGGTATTGGGCCTGAAAAGTTGGCCTTTAGGCGCTTAAATGCATTGGTCTCTGAGAGCGATATTCGCGAAGTCGTTATAGCCACAAACATCACCGCCGAAGGTGAGACCACCGCCGATTATACCCAGCAAATGCTAGCACCTTATGATGTGAAAATTACAAGGTTAGCGAGAGGGGTTCCGGTTGGTGGCGAGCTCGAGTATATGGATCAGCGAACGCTTGCCGCTGCTTTCAAAGATCGTAGAACGGCTGGCGAATAGGAGCCTAAAGCGAAATTTCAGGAAGTTTGGCTGAGTGTGTACCGTCGATCGGGCTTGTCGATTGGCCATGATAAGTGAATACCATGGATAACTTGGTTTGTGTGGTTTTGTTTTTCCCGGCCGCATGGAAGCAGTGAGCGCTGAATAGTAAAACATCTCCTTGCTCGAGGGTCACTAAGCGCTGGGTAGCCAAGCGGTATTGATTGTCAGGGTGATCTGATTTCAAGAATTGAGCCTCGTCGAGCGCGTGTTCTTGAACGTCCCAGCGATGCGAGCCAGGCAGAATTTTCATCGCTCCATTGGCTTGTTGTTCGTCGCCTAAGGCAAACCATGCGTTGATTAGGTACTTATCGCTGAAATTCCAATAGCGCGTATCTCTATGCCATAGTGTTTCCGAGCTATATGCAGGTTGCTTAGTCATCACACAATTATGATGATTAGGGTTAAGTAATAGTGTCTCAGTGTCGAGTATTTGCTTTATGCCCTCTGTAATCTCAGCGCGAAGAGCCTGTTTAGCAAATACATTATCGCGTTGAAACGCCATCAATAAGCGGCGAATTGTGTCGCCGCCTTCGGCCTCGGCGGTGCTTGGCGAGCCGGGGTAATTAACGTGGGTTTCTAATTCGAATGGCTCAACTCTTTGAGCGGCGTGTTGCTCGGCGGTCTGTTTTAATTGATCTACTTCGTGATTCTTTAGTAAACCAGGCAAGACAAGGTATCCATCAATTTTGAACTGTTGAATCTGTGCAAAGGTGAGCGGCATATTACTGGATGTTTGTCTTTGTTTCTGGTGGCGAATAAGCGCCACCTTGTTGTATAGATTGTTGTATAGACGGCAAACCCGTCAGGTTTATCTCGAAAAAACGCAAATTGCTTAAATCAGTGGTTTTCTCAGACACGATTTTAACTTAATCTTAGGGATTAGACTTATTAAAATAAAAAGCACTTTTATCCGACTTAGCATGTCACAATTGGCGTAGCGCTAGTGTGACTAAAAACACGATATTCTAATTACTACTATGTCATAAATGGCAGTGGCTCGTGTGCTTTCAGGTAGCTTTACAATCAATGGCTTACGAGCCAAACTGGGGATGGTTGAAAACCATTAATGCGCTTAAAACACATTAAATTATCTGGCTTTAAGTCATTTGTAGATACGACTAAAGTCTCCGTGCCGAACAATCTTATAGGTATTGTTGGGCCAAATGGCTGTGGCAAGTCAAACGTGATCGACGCGATTCGCTGGGTGATGGGTGAATCATCAGCCAAAACCTTGCGTGGCGACAGCATGGAAGACGTTATTTTTAACGGTTCTTCGGCTCGAAAACCGGTGAATCGTGCGTACGTCGAATTAGTCTTCGATAATAAAGACGGTTCTGCGCCGGGTTCATACGCTAAATTTGCGGAAATCGGTATTCGCCGTGAATTAATGCGAGAAGGCGGTTCTAAATATTTCATTAATAAAACGCGTTGCCGTCGGAAAGATATTCAAGATATCTTTCTTGGCACCGGCCTTGGTCCTAGATCGTATTCAATTATTGAGCAAGGCATGGTTGGGCGTATTGTTGAGTCAAAACCTGAAGACTTGCGGGTTTTGATTGAAGAAGCGGCTGGTATCTCTAAATATAAAGAGCGTCGCCGTGAAACTGGTAATCGAATTAGACATACTCGCGACAACCTAAGCCGTGTCGAAGACATTGTTGGCGAACTCGAAACCCAGTTGCGGCGCCTCAAGCGACAGGCGAATGAGGCAGAACGATATAAAAACCTTAAGGACGAGCAGCGACAATTAGATGCTCAGCTTAAAACAATGCGCTGGTCGGCATTGCATGAACAAGTCAAATCCAAGGATATAGAGCTTGAGCGTCTGCAAACTGAGTTTGAGGGGCAAGTCTCTGAGCAACGCGATGTCGAATCTCAGATAGAAGCAATGCGCCAGGAGCAAGTAGAGTTCACCGAGGTGTTGAACAAGGTTCAAGCCGACTACTATGGGATCGGTGGCGAGATCGCGGCCTTAGAGCAATCGATAGAGCACACTCGTAATACTCGACAACAACAACAGGAAGAGTTTAACCGGCTGGCCGAAACTGAGCGAGAAGCATCCCAGCATTTAGAAATGGACCAAACGCGCTTAACTGAAGCCGAAACTCTTCAGGTTGAGTTGGAGCCTATGGTTGAAGCTTTAGCTGAAACTTATGAAATGGCCAATAGTAAGTTCCAAATTGCCAATGAAGAATTCCAAGCATGGCAGCAGGAGTGGGAACAGCTCAATCGTGATGCGGCCGACCCAGAGAAAGAACGAGAGGTGCAGTCTGCTCGCATTGAACAACAAGATCGGCAGATTCACCATTTTGCTGCGCGAAGTAGTCAAGTTGCCAGCAGCCTGAGCGAAATCGACACTAAGTTGAACATTGATGAAATCAATCAGCTTAAAGAATCGGTCGAGATGATCGACGAAGAGTGCTCGCAACTTGAGACTTCTTTGCAAGAACGTGATCAAAAAATTGTCGGTCTAAGGTCTGAGCTTGAAGAGCGTCGTGAGCGTTACAACTTAGTTCGCCACAAGCTTCAAGACGACTCAGCACAACTTAATTCACTTAAAGCACTGCAAACCGCTGCCTTGGGTGTCGATAACAAAGAAATCAATAAATGGCTGCAGATGCGAGGCATCAAAGACAATGATCGCATTGCCTCAAAACTAAACGTGAAAAGCGGTTGGGAGCTTGCCGTTGACACGGTGTTGAGTCGCCAGTTGAACGCCATTTCTGTCCAGAAGCTTGAAGAATTCACCGCTGATTTAAGTGATTTTAAGGAAGGTCGAGTGTGGTTGGTCGATGAAAGCTCTGCACCGATCGATCAAGACGGTATAAAACTTGATCGTTTGGCCGACAAAGTGACCGCCTCAGGGGTGCAAATAGATGGTTGGTTTCACGGCGTCTATGCGGTTGACACGGTTGCCGATGCATTGAATAGTCGACAAAAATTATCGGCACATGAATCAATTGTTACCCGCGACGGTTGTTGGGTTGGCACTAACTGGGCATCGTTCGGTATTGATCAAGCTGAAGGTGGGATATTACAGCGCGAAGCTCAGATCGAAAAACTGACCGGAAGTGTTGATCTTGCGAGCCATGACTTACAGAAAATTCAATCGCAAGCTGAAAGTGACCAAGCTGCAATCAAATCTCTCGAATCGGGTCGAGAGCAGTCGCGTAATGATTTTCGAAATAAATCTCATCAGCGTACCGACCTGCACAACCAGCTTGGCGCTATTGAGGCCCGAAGTGTAGAGCTATTAGCTCAAAGAGATTCGCTGCTAATTGAGCAACAGGAACTCAATGATCAATTGGCCAAAGCTAAAGATGAAGTTAATGTCGCTCACAAGTTAATGGAAGACGCCAAAGAGTTAGCCATTAATTTCGACCAGCGACGTCAAGAATTAACGGGGCAGCGTGCTTCGCTGACTGAAGAGTTAGAGCAAGCTCGCATGCAAGAACGACATGCCCGCGATGAACGTCAAGCCAAGCAGATTGAGTTAGAGCGTTCGCAATCAAGCCTGGCAGGGCTGATAGAGAGCATTGCTCGCTTGAGTCAACAGCTAGAAGGGCAAGCTGCGCGTAGAGCCGAACTAGCCGCTATTATTGACAATGACGATGACCCTACTGAGGGTTTGCGTGAACAGTTGCAAATGTTACTAGAAAGTCGTTTAGGGGTAGAGCGAGACTTATCCAAGGCTCGTAATGACTTAAGTGGTTTTGAAAGTGAAATGCAAAACGCTGATCAGGCTAGGTTGAGCTTTGATCGTAAGTCTAAGACTGTTCGAGATAGCCTTGAGCAAGTCAGAATGGGGCGCCAAGAAGTGTTGGTGCGTCGAAATACCATTGCTGAAGAAATGCAGAAAAGCGAAGAGCAGATGTTGTTAGCACAGCAGGCTCTTGCTGATGACTTTGAGCTAAGCCAGGTTGAACAGTCATTAGCCGATGTGGTTCGTAAGGTAGAACGAATTGGTGCGGTTAATTTAATGGCGATTGATGAGTATGAAGAGTGCTCGGAACGTAAGGTCTACCTCGATAAGCAACACGCAGATCTAACCGAAGCCATGGCCACGCTTGAGGCGGCAATTGCCAAAATTGACAAAGAAACAAGAAGTCGTTTCAAAGAGACCTTTGATGCTCTGAATGAAGGCTTTAAAGACTTTTTCCCTAAACTATTTGGCGGCGGAAGCGCGTATTTAGAATTGACCGGCAAAGACATGCTTGACACCGGCGTTGGCGTAATGGCCCGCCCGCCGGGTAAGCGCAATAGCACGATTGCTCTTTTGTCTGGCGGTGAAAAAGCGTTAACGGCGGTTTCTTTGTTGTTCGCATTTTTCGAGCTCAACCCAGCGCCATTTTGCGTATTGGACGAAGTCGATGCGCCAATGGATGATGCCAACGTTGAGCGTTACGCTGGGGTGCTTAAGCAATTAGGTGAGAAAACACAATTGTTGTTCATAACCCATAACAAAATCACGATGGAAGTGGCCGACGTGTTAGTGGGCGTTACTATGGCTGAACCTGGTGTGTCTCGTCTGGTGGCGGTTGATGTGGCAGAAGCCGCGAAATTGGCGGCGATGTAAAATGGGCGATTTGTACTTACTCTTTTTTGGTGCGGGCTTACTTGTGTTTGCTTGTATCGTGAGTTATTCGGTGTTGCAAAAGCGCAAACTCAAACCTGCCGAGAAAGAAAATTATATTGACCCCTTGTTTGCTGAGCTCGAAGAAAGTAAAGCCGTAAATAGCGAGACGAAAACAAAAGATAGCGCATCGGCTGTTCCCCCAAGTACTGAAAAAACTGACGAGCCTATCGACGTTGGTGATATTGGTGAATTAGCTAACGGGCAGCGAAATAATGTAGAACCGAAACTGGTTGATGACAATCAATTAGAGAAACCCGAAGCAACGGTAAGCAGTACTAAAAATGAACCGTCGCTCGATCCTGAGCTAAGTGACACGATTGTTGACCAACCAAAGCCAACAGCCACCTTGCATAAAGCTGAGTTAGCGCCTAAACCAAAGTTCGATAAAGACTCATCGAGTGTGGTCACCGAATTGGTAGCGAGAATTAAAAACCCCGATCCAATTGAACAGCAGGGCTTATTGTCGTTATTTCGAAAACACGATTTTAAATTTCATCGGAAAGTGCATATTTATGGTTTAAACCAGCTTACTGATATGTGGCGAGACATCGAGTTTGAACTGCCTTCTGCTCGTTTTACTGAGTTGGGTGTATCCCTTCAGTTAGCTGACCGCGAAGGGGCTATGTCGCAGAAAGAACTGCATGATTTTCAGCAAATGGTTCTCGAATTCACTGACTTTTACGATGCCCCGTTCGAATTTTCAATGGAGATCGATGAGGCGCTTAAGCAGGCGCTTGCTCTGGATCAAATCGGCCGTCGATACGACTCCATGGCGGTGTTGAATGTGGTGCCAAAATCGAAAACCGGGTTTCGCATGGCGGATATTGAAAGCTGTGCGCGAGACTTGATGATGTCGACCGACAAGAATGGCATTTTCATGAAAACCCTTGGAACTAAAAATAATATTTCAGTGCTATTTCGCTTAGCGTGTACTGACGGTTCGGGGCAGTTTGGCATCTCTGGCGGCACTTCTACACCGGTTCATGACCTGGTCGTTTATATGAATGTGCCTGCTACCAAAGATCCTGAAATGGTGTTTCAGGAGATGGTTAAAGATGCCAATAGTTTGGCCACTTGGTTAGAAGGTAAAGTCGTAGACCGAAATGGCCGAATTATGACCCAGCGCTCATATTCGACGCTCATGCAGCAAGTCTCTGACATTGCATTTAGTATGCAGCAAGACGGCTTTATTCCTGGTGATGCCGTCGCCAAAAAATTGTTTTAGTCGATAAATTCGCTATGTCTGATTTGAAAACGGCTAGAGCCCGCCATGCGGTGTTGAGCTCCGAGCTCGAACATCATAACCATTTGTATTACACGCACGATGCTCCCAATATAGCTGATCATGACTACGACCAGTTATTGCAAGAATTGTTAGCGATTGAATCTAGTTACCCAGAATTGATGACCGCCGATTCGCCATCTCAGAGAGTTGGCTCAGCGCCGCTTGATGAGTTTAATCAAATCAAGCATGAGAGGCCCATGCTATCGTTGAGTAATGGCTTTAACGATAATGATATTCATGAGTTTGACCGTCGGCTACATAAAGAGCTGGGCCAAGCTGATGAGCGTGTACTAGCGTATGTGGCCGAGCCTAAGTTAGACGGATTAGCCGTGAGTATTTTTTACGAGAATCGGGTATTTAAATATGCGGCTACTCGCGGCGACGGGAAAGTTGGTGAAGACATTAGCCAAAACGTAAAAACGATTCGCAGTATTCCTTTGCGCTTGCCTCTAGGTGCCCCGGATCGCTTAGAAGTGCGTGGAGAAATATTCATGGCCCATGCTGGGTTTGCCGCGTTAAATGAGGTGCAAGCTAAGATGGATAAAAAGCCATTTGTTAACCCTCGAAATGCCGCTGCGGGGAGTTTACGCCAACTTGATAGCAAGATAACGGCCAGCCGTCCGTTGGACATATTTGTGTATTCATTAGGCGTAATCAGTGATGAAAATTTCGCTACAACACATTCTGAAACCTTGGAAAGACTCGGTGATTTAGGTTTTCCTGTTTGCCCACTGTTAGAAAAAGTCGAGGGTCCCGAAGGGTGTCTGGCTTATTATGCTCATCTTAGCCGCCTGCGAAGTGATTTGGACTATGAAATAGATGGCATCGTTTATAAGTTAGATCGTTTGGATTGGCAGCGCTCGGCTGGTTTTATAGCCAAAGCGCCTAGATGGGCGTTGGCTCACAAATTTCCGGCCCAGGAAAAGACCACGACAGTTAATGGTATTGATGTACAAGTCGGTAGAACGGGTGCTGTAACGCCAGTGGCCAGATTGGAGCCTGTATTTGTCGGCGGCGTAACTGTTTCAAATGTGACACTGCACAACCAATCCGAAATTCGACGCTTAGGCGTCAGAGTGGGTGATACCGTAATCGTCAGGCGCGCTGGTGATGTAATTCCTCAAATCGTATCAGTAAACCTGGATAAGCGGCCTGCAACGTCGGTTGAATATACGTTCCCGACACATTGCCCAGAGTGCGGATCAGAAGTCGTTGTCGAAGGCGAGGGCGTCATTGCACGTTGCTCGGGTGGCTTGATATGTCGCGCTCAAGTAAAGCAAGCGATCAAGCACTTTGTATCGCGCAAAGCGATAGACATTGATGGTATGGGCGAGAAAATTGTCGATGCACTGGTCGAAGGCGGCTTGATCGATAATGTCTCTGATTTATATTCATTAACTTTTGAGCAGGTGATTAACCTTGATGGCTTTGCCGATAAGTCGGCGCAAAATTTAATCGATAGTATCGCTAGCCGTAGGCACGTTGAGTTGAGTCGTTTACTTTATTCTTTAGGTATTCCTCAGGTAGGCGAGAGTACCGCCGAGCAACTCGCTAATACCTTCGGTAATCTCGATGCCTTAAAAAGCGTTAGTGTTGAGGTGCTCGAGGGCTTGCCAGATATTGGCCCAATTGTTGCGCAAAATATTGTCCGATTCTTTGCAGACAGTAATAATCAGGCGGTAATGAATGCCTTAGTTGAGCGAGGGGTGAACTACGATGAGATCGCTGTCGCTGATCTCCCTGACCCTGAATCGTTGCCATTGAATGGCAAGACCATTGTCCTTACTGGTGCTCTACAGAGTTTGAGTCGCTCTGATGCTAAAAAGCGCCTACAAGCGTTAGGCGCAAAAGTGTCAGGCAGTGTCTCGAAAAAGACTGACCTAGTCGTCATTGGTGCCGATGCTGGGAGCAAGGCTATTAAGGCTCAAGAGCTTGAAATAGAGACAATTGATGAAGACGGATTGATCGCGCTACTAGGATAATGCCGAGTTTGCGTGGGTAAGCTGCGATAACTTATAAACGCTGATTTGCTCTTTGAATTTTAAGTTTTGACAATGAGACTATCGGGCGGCTTTTTGGGGTTCCATTTTCGCCAGCATTGTGAGTGCCTTTCTTGTCGCTCTTTAAAACCGATTCGGGCATTTTAATGAGATGGCTATAATGTCGACTCACTAGCCACGCAATTTCTTCGAGAAGCTCGATGTCGAGTAAGTCGTCTTCTTTGCTCCCTTGGAGCTTGTAACTTGTCTCACCCAAAATATCTAAGGCAATATTTACGTCAAAGCGCGCCTTTAGGTGATAACAATGACAGCGCTTATAACTTTGGTGAATTATATTTCTCAGGAAAGCTCTATGGTCGCTTTCGGCGTCCAGAAAATATTTGATTGAATCGGCTTTTAGATTCACCTTTAAGCGTGAATTACCGAGTTCAGAGGCAATAAGCTGCCAGAATTCACTAAACCCTACTGTTCTGCCGGACATGTCTTTAATCTGTAACGAATCCTTGATCATTTAACCTTCTTTAGACCCTATTCACCATGCTAAAATCGCGCTCCTATGTTGTTAGGTACTTGTCAGCATAGATTAATTAAAGCCCAAGGTAACGCCTGAATTCGCTCGTGTCAAACTTGCTATTCGGTATCGCCATTACAAATTATTAAGTGAAGTTTTAGAGATTCCCTATGAGTAATCAATCAGCCACAGATAAAAAACGACTGTTCAACGTAGCCATCGTAGGCGCCACTGGCGCGGTTGGCGAAACATTGTTAGAGGTGCTCGAAGAGCGCAACTTTCCAGTAGATACCCTATACCTATTGGCGAGTGAACGCTCAGCGGGAACGACGAAAAAATTTAAGGGTAAGACGATTCGTGTCGAGAACTTAGCTGAATTCGATTTCTCGAAGGTGCAAATTGGTTTGTTTTCAGCAGGTGGTTCTATTTCGGCGGAGTTCGCTCCCAAGGCAGCGGCGGCCGGGTGCGTGGTGATCGACAATACTTCTCATTTTCGCTATGACGATGATAAACCTCTGGTTGTTCCTGAGGTTAACGCTGACGCGATTGCTCAATATAAAGACACCAATATTATAGCCAACCCGAACTGTTCGACTATTCAAATGCTAGTTGCGCTAAAACCCATACAAGATGCGGTTGGCATTGAACGTATCAATGTGTGCACTTATCAGGCGGTTTCAGGCACAGGTAAGAATGCGATGGAAGAGTTAGCGAGTCAAACCGCCAATCTACTCAATGCTAAAAAAGTTGAAACCAAGGTCTACCCTAAGCAAATCGCGTTCAATGCATTACCTCAAATAGATGTGTTCATGGATAATGGATATACCAAAGAAGAAATGAAAATGGTTTGGGAAACTAAAAAAATCATGGGTGATGACAATATCGTAGTTAACCCGACAGCGGTTCGTATACCGGTTTTTTTCGGTCATTCAGAGGCGTGCCATATTGAAACTAAAGAAAAAATCACCGCCGAGCAAGTCACTCAATTGTTGAACGATGCTCCTGGTATCGTGGTTATCGACGACAGAGTCGATGGCGGCTATCCGACTGCCGTAACAGACGCGGCCGGCACTGACGCGGTCTACGTTGGGCGTATTCGAGACGACATCTCTCACCCTCGAGGCATTAACCTTTGGGTTGTTTCGGACAATGTGCGTAAAGGCGCGGCAACCAATAGCGTGCAAATTGCTGAGTGTTTAGTTAAAGACCATCTTTGATTTGCCCTTAACTCAAGGCTTGGCTGGCTCGCTGATAATCCGTATTTACTGCTTGGGACGCCGAAAGTGCCAAGCCACCGAGCCAACGGCGATGAGTAAAGTCTGATAAATAGCGTGTCACGACCAAACCGGCTCGCGGCATTCTACGGTGCCTTTCTGACAGATTGCTCTGTTGATTTGCTAAAAACTGATGTAAGTTGTTACAATGCGTTGCTAACTACCTAAAACTTATAAAAAAATTAAACTTTTTGATGTTTTATTACTGAGTGTCTACGCTACCAAAAGTGCCAATTACCCAAATTTACAAGCACTTACGGGCAGTCTATATAAAACATACAAAATGTCGGAGTGTTCTATGGCGAATCGAAAAATGACTCTATTAAAAACTAAATTAGCTCAATCGGTATCTTCGAGCATGTCGAGTAAGGCAAAAAACCTTGGCATTGCAACTGCATTATTACTGAGTTCCTCAAATGCGTGGGCATTAGGTTTAGGGTCGTTAGAAGTTGCTTCTAACTTAGATCAACCCCTTAGCGGAACCATTGAGTTGAGAGTATCTGATGGTGATGACCTTGATACTTTGACCGCGGTGATCGCATCGCGTGAAGACTTCGAGAGCCTCGGTATTGATTACCCCAGCTACTTAGAAAACTTCAGCCTTTTATTAGACACTATTGGCGGTGAGCGCCTTTTGCGAGTGACAAGCAACAATATTGTCATTAAAGAGCCATTCATTCATTTTCTGGTTCGGGTGCAGTGGTCTGGTGGCAGCTTTTTACGCGAATACACCGCGCTTATAGATCCGCCGGTATATGCCGCCGAAGCACCAAGTTCAATTTCTGAGCCCAAAGAGGTTGGCACGGACCAAACCTACCAGCCTAATAGTTCAGCTGATGATGCTGATGAACCGTTAATTGAAGATAACTTTTATAATGACGACGCTACCACTTCAGGCCAAGAGTCAATCTCTAGTGCTGAAGAATTTCCTACAGATGCCAGCTACGGCCCTGTAGAGAGTGGCGAATCATTGAGTGTGATTGCTCAAGATTTACAGCGGCAATTCCCTGATTTAAGTATTTACCAAATCATGAAAGTGTTGTTTGATGAGAATCAAAGCTCATTCATTGGCGCTAACATCAATGGCTTAATAAAGGGTTCTATATTAAAGATTGGCGATCTGTCTGCAATTCGTGCCGTCGATGTTTCAGAATCAAAAGCCTTTTATAGTCAGCAAATACAAGACTGGAACCCTCAGTTACTGCAAGCGTCCTCAAGTGACTCTCTTAACGTTGGTCAAGATAGTTATAATTTTCAAGACGACTCATCGTTTACCTCTGATTCTACTGAAACCGATAATTTCGAATCGCAAGACAGCTTTCAAGTTGGCGCGTCATCAGAATCTAATGATGATGTCTCTAGCGATCAAGGCTCAAGCCGCGACGGTGAAGTGTTAGCACTAAGCCGAGAGGTCTCGTCTTTGCAATCTTCGTTGGCCTCCAGTGAATTAGAGAATCAAGAGCTCAGCGAGCGCATATCGTTGTTAGAAGGCCAATTAGCTGATATGAACCGTTTGGCTGAGTTGAGCATTGAAGATGCCGACTTGTCGGTTCTTGAGTCTACGCTTGCCGAGCAAAACAATCGCGTTGATGAGCTTGAT
>JALZVW010000051.1 GCA_023301745.1 Arenicella sp.
GGCGAATTTGATGAGCGCGACCGGCTACACGGCGCATTAGTTGATTGGATTGATGAGAACGATGCGAGAAGCTCAAATGGTGTAGAGAGCGGTCACTACGCAAGTAAGCGCACGCCTTATTTTGCCGCCGACCAAAAATTGACGTCAATCGGTGAATTACGGTTTGTAGAAGGGTTTAATCAAGAAATCATAAATAAGCTTAGGCCTTTTGTGTCGGTATTGCCGGTCGAAAATGCTAAGATAAATATTAATACCACGACGGTTGAAGTGCTTTCGAGCCTCAATAACGCGACGGTTACAGATACTGGTTCGGTAACCGCGTTTCTTGCTCAGCGCGAACAACCAGAGTTTCAAGGTTTCAGCCAGATTAACGATGCCGAAACTGCTATCATTGGTGCATCTATTGCTCCGGCTCAGCCTGCGTTTGTTCAGGGAATGACGCAGGTGAATAGTCAATTTTTTCAAATTAACGCTAAGGTCATGTTGGGCGATAACGTTTTTTGCATGAAATCATTGGTATTACGTGAAAGTGCCGGGCCGGATGGTGGCACTACTCCTAAAGTTAGTGTGTTAAGTCGAGAGCAGAACACGCTTTGCGAAGAACCAGCTCCAACAACAGACAGCGATGAAGATTTATCTTAAATTAGAGCCGCCCTATGAATGGGCCAGAGTTACTGCCAAATCGGTCACTGGTTTTGGAGAAGTGTCATCGCTCAGTGATTATCCAATTCGTGAAGAAGAAGTCATTGGGGTTGTTCCTGGGGAGTGGGTGACAAATCATAGAGTTAATTTACCTGCGAAAACCCGTAAACAATTTAACGCAGCGCTGCCGTATTCGCTCGAAGAGTCGATCTCTGAAGAAGTAGAGAATATGCATTTCATTTGTCCACACTGGAAAGCAGGTGAAGAGAGTAACGTTGTAGTCGTTGCAAAATCTAAGATGCTTGAGTGGCAGCGTTTGGCTACTGAGCATCGGCTACCGGTTAAACAGCTGTTGCCAGATCATTCATTAGTACCTTTTCATGAGGCGGCTGATTGTTCCATCGCTTTAGTTGGTAGCGAGTTGTTGGCTAATCATAGAAACGGCGAAGGCGTTAGTATTGATAAGGACTTCGCTGATATTTGGCTGATGAATGTGCCGATGGGCGATGTCATTGCGGTGAATGATGAGGCGTTGACTGAAAATCTTATTAGCGCCAACCCGGACCGAGATTTTAGGTTTTGGGACTTTGGCAGCAAGCTGGCACATTGGCTTGAATATGAGCAAGCGCAATCGCTGGATTTATGGTCCGATGTTTATCGGCCGCGTATAAGCCGCATGAGCAAAAAGGTATTCGTTTTGCCATTAATCATTTTGGCGAGTAGTCTGGTGCTAAAACTTGGATATGACTCGTATAGGTATGTTGCGTTACATGCTGAAATTAGATCGATCCAGAGTGAAGCTCAAGCGATTTTGAAATCAAGGTTTCCCAGTTTAAGCGACGTCTCGCCTGGTACTGAACGAGAAATGATGGAGCGAGCGGTAGCTCGTATGGGAGGAGCGGATAAGTCTAAAAGCGTACATAATACGCTTGCACAAGTATCGGAAATTCTTGCTCAACAGCGCGTCAGCCTTAGTGATATAAGTTATCGAAATGATGAGCTAGTAATTACTTGCTTGTTAAACGATTTTTCACAGGTTGATTTATTGACTAAAAAAATCAATTCACGCTCTAACCTTAGTGCTGAATTGCAATCGTCAGCGTCGGAAGATGGAAAAATAATCGCTAGCTATAGCATTAAACAAACATAGGTTTAGTCGATGAATTCACTTAAGAAATATTGGGCTGATTTGCAACCTCGCGAGCGATTAATACTCTCATGGGGAGGTGTTATTGTTGCCGCTATAATGTTGTACGCGTTTTTTTTTCAGCCCCTATATCGTTCGCTGTCAGCTATGGAATCATCACTCCCCGAGCTGCGCAGTAACCTAGTTTGGATGCGTCAGACCGATCAATTGCTTGAAAATGGAGGCTTAGCGGGCGCTCGACAGGTTGTTGATGGGGCGAGTGAATCCCTGCTCTCGGTAATAGAGTCAACCGCTAGACGAGCGAAAATAAGAAAGTCGATTCAGCAAATGGTCCCAGTTAAAGGTAATGCTGAGGTTCGAGTGATATTAGAAGATGCTGACTTTAATGAATGGTTGAGATGGGTGGATATTTTATACAAACAAAATGCAGTTGATATTCGGCAAGTAACTGCCGAACGCGATGATGACAAACAAAATATTGCCGAAATTAGAGTTACTTTTATTCGAAGTAATTGATTTTAGCGGATTTAAGGAAGAGAGTTTGAAGCATTAGTCGGTAGAGTTTTATAGACATAAAAAGGCCGCTTAAAAAGCGGCCTTTTTATGTTTAATTCTTTTGGTTCTGGTCGAAAGTTCGTTGAACTAATCACCGCTATTTTGATTGATTAATCATGTAGTCAACAATCGCTTTCACATTATCATCAGTCAATGCCGAATTGCCTCCACGAGCAGGCATGGCGTTTATGCCGTTTATCGCATTGTTGTATAGAGTGTCGGTTCCTTTCGCCAAGCGCGCAGACCATTGAGAGGCATCACCTGTTATGGGCGCACCTGCAGCACCAGTGGCGTGGCAGGCCGCACAACTTGCATACATATCTTCTACTGATAAGACAACCGCCTCGGTTGGCGCGGCCGCTACAGTTGTGGCCGAAAACTTACCAACAGGGGCAATACGCGCCGCGGTTGCTTGAGTGTTCTCAATGTCGCTACGTTCATCCAATTTGGCATTTACATCGCTAGCCGCAAACGAAGCTAATACAGCAATGATGATTGTTAGTACCGTCATTGCAATAATCATGATGATAAATAGACGGCTAAACTTGGAATCGTTCATTTGTTCTTCGCTCATTGGGGTACCTTTTGTTCTCTTAAATATAAGTGGCTATCAGCTATAGCGACAATAGTGTTCGTGATTTGGGTTGATCTCTCATAATGAGGCCAACCTAGTCGAGCTCGGTTGCCCGTACGATGTTCGACTAGGGGTGAAATCGGTGGCGATTATAGCTCATCTACTTATATGGAAAAACACATTTAATCGGGTTTTACCGCATAAATCACCGCTTTTATTGCGAGACTATTGTTGTTTAACTAGCCTTTAAATAGCGACCCTAATATTCCTCGAATTACCCGACGACCTAATTGTGAGCCAATTGAGCGAGCGGCACTGGCTACAAACGCCTCGGTTGGGGATTGTCTGGTAGAGCGTCGACGCGGTTTAGCGGCTTTTTCATTTGCTTCGCGTACTTGCTCTTCTTTCTCAATGGCTTCTTCCTGAGCGGCATTTTTTTTGGCACGCTCAATGAGCATTTCATAAGCAGACTCGCGATCTAGAGCCGTATCGTATCGGCCTCTATAAGGCGAGCGGCCTATCTGCTCTTGACGCTCGGCGTCATTCATTGGCCCGATTCGAGATTCCGGTGGGCGAATGAGTATTCGCTCAACCTGAGTGGGGATGCCTTCGCCATCAAGCGTGCTAACGAGTGCCTCACCTACGCCTAGCTCAGTAATAACCGTGCCTGTATCGATCGCTGGATTGGCTCTAAATGTACCGGCTACGGTACGCACAGCCTTTTGATCTTTAGGCGTAAACGCTCTTAATGCATGTTGTATTTTCAAGCCAAGTTGACCTAAAATTTCTTCAGGTATATCAAGTGGGCTTTGAGAAATGAAGTAAATGCCGACTCCTTTTGAGCGAATAAGTCGAACCACTTGTTCTATTTTATTGATTAGTACTTTCGGCGCTCCGTCGAATAATAAATGTGCTTCGTCGAAGAACATAACGAATTTGGGCTTATCCGAATCACCCACTTCTGGCAGCGTCTCGAATAACTCGGAGAGTAACCATAATAGAAAAGTTGAATAGAGCTTAGGCGAAGTTTGGATTAATTTGCTGGCGTCTAATATATTAATAACGCCGCGACCAGAGAAATCTTGACTCATTAGGTCGGCTAATTCAATCGCGGGCTCGCCGAGTAAAAACTCAGCACCTTGCTCCTCAAGCACTAACAAACCGCGTTGGATAGCGCCAATACTAGCGGTTGATATATTGCCGTACTCTGATTTCAGATCTGCCCGATTATCACCCATCCACATTAGCATTGAGCGAAGATCCTTCATGTCGAGAATAAGCATGCCTTGATCATCGGCAATTTTAAAACACGAATACAAAATGCCGGTCTGAGTGTCGTTGAGCTCTAGCAGGTTTGAGAGCAGTAATGGGCCTATTTCGCTTACCGTTGTTCGGATTGGGTGCCCTTGCTTACCAAATAGATCCCAAAACACAACGGGGCTTGGGCTCATTTGGTACCCATCAATGCCAATTGTGTCGATACGTTGGTCGATTTTCGGATGCGGTTTTGCTTCTTTTCCAAGGCCAGATACATCGCCTTTCACGTCGGATAAAAAAACAGGGACGCCTATTTTTGAAAAATTCTCAGCTAATATTTGCAGCGTTACTGTTTTACCTGTGCCGGTAGCCCCAGCTACCATGCCGTGACGGTTTGCCATACTTGCGTTCATGAAAACAGTTTGCTGGCCATTTCCGCCGATGAGTAATTTGGGTGATTCAGACATGATTTGATATTGAAAATAGTGTGACTAGTTTAATCGATATTGATCTATAAAAGCTTGATCAACTGGCCTGTTGAATGAGCGTTCTCAGTTGGATAGAAGACACGTTAGCATAACTTTAGAATCCCCTCTAACGGTTTCTAGTTTGCTTTTTCGCGCGCTAATCTTTACATTGTGCTTAAGGCGAGGTTTTTAATGCAAGCTATTGAGTTTGTTGTGCGTTATTCATATTAGCTTGAACGGCGGACAAAGATCGATAATGAAGGTGATTCATACCGATTGCTCTCGCTTAAATACTTACACTACCAAAATTCAAATTAAGGCTGAAACGGAAATATGCGAATAGTCATTTTAGAAGACGATCATGATCAAGCTGACTTATTGGTCGCTTGGCTTGAAGAGGCAAACCATCAATGTGATGTATATCGTGACGGTAATGCGTTTATTCGAGCCTATAAGCAAGACAGCTATGATTTAGTATTACTTGATTGGATGGTGCCGAAATTGACGGGCATTGAGGTGCTTATGCATCTGCGTGCCCACGTGGATTCGGTGGTTCCAGTTGTGTTTATTACACAACGTGACTCCGAAGAAGACATTGTGCAAGCCTTAGAGGCAGGGGCCGATGACTACATGACCAAGCCGGTTCGCCACAATGAAACGATGGCAAGAGTCAACGCGATAGCACGGCGAATGGGCTTTGGCGACGAGAATACGTCTGACAACTATAGTTTTCCTCCGTTTAAAATTGATACTCGATTAAGGCATGTTACGCTCAATGGTGATGCTATTGAGATGACTCAAAAAGAGTATGAACTCACTTTATTTATGTTTAAAAATCTTGGGCGCGTTATTTCTCGAGGACACTTGCTTGAAATGGTTTGGGGGACAAGCTCAAAGCTTAATACGAGAACCGTAGATACCCATGTAAGTCGGCTGCGAGCTAAGCTAAAACTTGATGATCAAGAGTTCTGGCAGTTAACCTCAGTTTATCGGCATGGGTATCGTCTAGAGAACATTAAATAGCGTTAAAACTAATTTATTTCACAGTTATAAGCTGGTTTTGTTAAACTAGTGAAAGTAAATGAAGTACGAGCGCCTCAATAGAGCGCACGGATTGACACTTTAAGAGTTTTGTTATGCCTGAAAAAAATAAACGACCATCCGCCGAAGTGATTAACCCTGGTTTGGGTGATATTGAAAAAGTCAGAGATATTTTATTTGGCAAATACGTTGCGAGTTTTGAGCAACGCTTTGCTGAGTTAGAGTCTCGTTTAGAGGCCGATGTTGATCAGCTTAAAGATAAGCTAATCGATAAGATAGCCAGTATGGACAGTGCGGTAAATGACTCTTTGGCCCGATTAGATACCCAGATATCTCAGGAAAAATCTGCACGAGACGCTGAGCTACAAGCTCTGCAAAATACATTGCATGAGGCTGAAGCCGCTTTGCAAAGTGCGATTGCTTCCATGGAAGATCAGGGTAATCAAGAGCTGGCCTCGGTTAGAGCGTCTTTAGAAGAAAGTCATCAAGACCTTATGGACCGAGCACTGGCTACTCAAGTAGAGTTAGCGGCTCAAATCGATCAACAAAAAGAAGACTTACAAAACGATAAAGTTGGTCGTCAATCGCTAGCACTAATGCTAGACGAAGTGGCGATTAAATTACGCGGCAGCTAGCTTAATAGTTCAATAGCGAGAGCCTATTGCAATGAGTCAAATTGAAGAGTTGCGCGATATAATAGTTGGCGCTAATGCGGATGAGCTGGCCGCACTTAAGCAGCGTATCGCTGATGTTGAAAGTCGAGCACGAGATGTTGCTGAGGTGCTAGCGCCAGCGATCAATCAGTCTGATAAAGCCGCACTAATATCGTCGCTGCAAAAGCCTGTTTCTATGAGTCTCAAGCAAGCTATTCGCTCAGAACCGAAGGAATACGCTGAAATACTATACCCAGTTATGGCCCCGGCTATAAGGCGCATCATTTCGCAGGCTATTTCATCATTATTGGTGACTATTAACCAAACGATGGAGTCTGCAACCTCGGTTAAGGGCTTAAAGACACGCTTTCAATCAATGCGGACCGGAGTGCCTTATGCACAATTAACGCTCAGGCAATCGTTGCTGTATCGGGTAGAGCATGTTTATTTGATTGATCGTGATTCGGGTATGCAAATTGCCGAGGTTACATCGCAGGGCACAGATAGTCTTGATGGTGACGCGGTTAGCGCCATGTTTTCAGCGATTCAGAGTTTTGTGCAAGATTCTTTTTCAAGTGATGGGTCGGCGCTTCTGACTGATCTAAAAGTCGGTGATTACAATGTTTGGGTTGCAAATGGCCCAAAACTAATGATGGCGTGTGTTCTATTGGGGGATGCTCCTGAAGGTCTCAAAGATGACCTTTACGATGCCCTGTATAAAATTCGCACAGACTATGCCAACCCGATTGCCGAGTTCGACGGTGATGATCAGAATTTTGCTGGCGTTGATGAGATTATGCAACCGCTTTTGCAATTGCAATTAAAAGAAGGTGAGAGTGAGGTGGGTCGCCCATCCAGAAGAAACGGCATTCTATTGATGATATTGAGCTGTTTGTTCTTCTACTTTGTCTATAGTCAGTTTGTTCAGAGTAATAAACTGTCTACAGTCGAATATTATCTACGACAAGCTCCCGGGATTGCCGCAACCGATATTTATTGGGACGATGAGCAATTAGTCATTGAAGGCCTTAAAGATCCTGACGCCAAAATTCCATATGCTGCACTGGAAGCCTACGGTATAGATCGAGATGTGTTGAAATTACAGATGATTCCATTTCGTTCTTTAGAGGTTGATATGGAGCTTCAACGTTTTCGCACTGAGTTAACGCTCCCTGCCGGTGTCTACCTATCGGTACGTGATGGGGTAATCTACTTATATGGTGAAGCGCCGATATTGTGGCTGAATGAAAATGACGCAAGAATTCGTCAGTTGGCGGCAGATGGACGACTAACTATATCGGCTTTGTCAGCTTCGTATGAGTCGGTGTCTGATTTATTAAGAGCCAGTTTTGAAAAACGAGATTTGAAAGGGATTAGCATGTCAAGTTTGGCGCGTGGAGATTTAACCATGCTCCAAATTGATGGAAGCCTTGAGGCGAGTAAGCTGGCCTTGATGAGTGCCTTGTTTGCAGGCAGTCGATGGGTAGTGGTGACCGCGAAGTAGGCCAATGTGGACAGCCGGTCCAGGCACTCAGAGCCAACAAAATATCTAGCTAAAAAGTTGTACCAAAAATTCGAACTAAGAGCCATAACAGTACTCTAAAGATCTAATGAAAAAGAAAAAAATCTGCATGGTTGGTGACTTTTCAGTCGGCAAAACCAGCCTAACGCAAACATTTGTGAACAATGTCTTCTCTGATAAGTATCTCACTACGATCGGCGTTAAGATCGATACCGCAATAATTGGGGACACCAAGCTCATTGTTTGGGATGTTGCCGGCCGAGATTCACTATCCCCGATTAATTCAAGTTATTTGGTCGGCGCTGCAGGGATTGTTCTTGTTGGCGACGGTACTCGTGAAAATACGATTGATGACTTGTCGATCATTTGGGATACGGTAAAGAATCGAATCGGCGAAGTCCCCGTTGTTGTTGCGTTAAATAAGGCTGACCTATATGACTGGTCTGTTAGTGATCAAAGTTATACGTTTTTTTCAGAGCAAGGTTGGGATGTTTTTTCAACCAGCGCAAAAGATGGGAGAAATGTAGAAGAGATGTTTCAGGCATTGGTCGAGAAAATTACAAATTAAGAAAAACCTGCGGTTTTACTATGGAAGAGCGACGTTTGCAGCAACAGATTAACGAACAGCTTTTTAAGAAGCTTCAGCTTGCTTACTTCTGCGTTGATAAATCAATGAGAGTAACTTGCTTTTCGAAAAATCTGAGAAATTATGGCTATGATTCGGTGCTGGTTGGCGCTGAAATTGAAGAGCACGTCGACTTTATGATCGGGTTGGATGCTCAGACAGAGTTGGATTTGCCAATGGTCGAGAGCCCCTCAGGCACCCCCGTAGCGGTGTCACTTCTGCCCTCATCGGGTGAGTTAACGGTATTAATATCGGACGCATCAGGGCACGCTGAGCAACGCCAGCTTTTGCAGCAAAAGGCGAATGAAAACGAATTGTTGTTAGAGCAGCAGCATAAATTAATGGGGCAGTTATCATTAGCCTCAAAGGAATTAGAAAGTAAAAATCAACAGCTTGAGGAAGCCTCGCGTTTGCAAACGAGCTTCATATCTGGCGTCTCTCACGAGTTTAGAACACCGCTGACGTCGATTATTGGGTATACCAATTTGGTTAAAGAAGACTTACTGCTTGTTAGCGAGTCCGAGCCTGAAGTCAAAGCGAGTGCTCAGCAAAATTCTGAGCATCTGCGTGCAGTGCAGCGTTCGAGTAAACACTTATTGTCGCTGGTTGAAAATTTGCTTGATCACGGAAAATTGGATTCGAACGAAATATTTATTAGGCCTAAATCTACCGATTTAGCCGAACTTTTCGACGATGTGGCCTTATTGCTTAAGCCCTTAAGCGATTCAAAGAATATTGAGTTTAAACTCGATATTGAATTAACCAACTCCTTTATGGCGGTGATGGATGATAGTCGCTTACGCCAGTGTTTGATTAACCTTGTGGGAAATGCGATAAAGTTTACTGATCAAGGGTCAGTGACTTTGACGGCTCGTCTGGCCGATGAGTCTCTTACAATAAGCGTCGCTGATACAGGCCTAGGTATTAGCCCTGAGAATTTAAAAAAAATACGCTTACCTTTTTGGCAGGCAGCGGATACTGGAAAAGCGGGTACAGGCCTGGGCTTAACAATTACTGAGCGCATTATCGAGCTTATGGGGGGCGATTTAGATATTAGCTCTGAACTTGGAAAAGGTACTTGCGTATCGTTTGAAGTTCCTGCACCAATGTTGCTCGAGACGCCGATTGGCGAGTGTTCGACGGTAAGTGGCAGTAAAGTGCTGCTGGCCGAAGATGATGCCGATATTGCTGATTTAGTGGCAATGATGATGTCGGAGGCTGGGGTTGATGTTACTCATGTTGAAAATGGTGCGTTGGCTATTGAGGCGTTACGCGATCAACCTTTTGACCTCGTGCTTATGGATATAAATATGCCGGTTATGACCGGGTATGAGGCGCTGGAGAAGCTACAGGAATCTAAAAACAAAACGCCAGTAGTTATCTTAAGCGCATCGTCAATTGAGGCTGATCGAGCTAAAGCTGAGAGTTTAGGGTGTTTTGACTATCTAGTGAAACCCGTCGATATTGGCGATATTTTTCAAATCATGAACCGCGTTGTAGACCAGGAATCGCTGTGAGACGTATAACAATTTTATTTACTATTGATAATAGACATGACTGACATCGAATCACCCCAAATTCAAGCGCTAAAGCAGCGCTATAGAGAGAGCC
Source organism: Arenicella sp. (assembly GCA_023301745.1). Lineage (GTDB taxonomy): Bacteria > Pseudomonadota > Gammaproteobacteria > Arenicellales > Arenicellaceae > Arenicella. The sequence goes on from JALZVW010000051.1 coordinate 10,095, forward strand.
TTGCTGAAAAAATAGAATTGATTGAACAGCAAATTAACTTAATCGTAGCGGCAGAGGCCGACGCTGGTTCTCTTGAAGAAGCGCATCAGGTTTTACATAAATTAGCGGGCTCTTCAGGGATGTACGGCTATAATGATATTAATTTGCTTTGTCGTAAAGTCATGTCTGGGCTTGGAGGTTCGAGTGTCGATGATTCAGTCAATGCGTTGAATCAAATTGCCGAATTGCTAGAACAGTATCGTTAGCGTTAGACTGCACACAGGGCTCTGTTGTTTAGCCATCAAAGTAAACACAGATTGACTAAATGCAGTGACAATTATTTATTGTTTAAATAAGGGAAGGGGCTATGCGCTGGCGTGGACGAAGACAAAGTAGCAATGTAGAAGATCGACGCGGGCGTTCCATGGTTCGGTCAAAACGAGGGGCTGGCGGCGGTGCCGCAATTATCTTGATTTTAATCGGTTTGTTTTTCGGTGAAGATGTTCAAAAAGTGCTTTCTCTATTCGTTGGTACAGACGCTCAGTTAACTCAGCAACAATCCGCGCCACCAGCGACTCGAGCGCAAAATGATGACGCGGCTCAGTTTGTAAGGACCATTCTGGCTGAGACGGAGGACACTTGGGGGGCTGTTTTTGCCCAGTCTGGCCAGCGTTATCAAGCGCCAAAACTGGTTCTCTATGAGGATCAAGTCAACTCAGCCTGCGGTATCGGTTCGGCGGCTTCTGGGCCGTTTTATTGCCCGGGTGATTATCAAATTTACATTGACCTAAGCTTCTTAAATGATTTAAAGCAAATGGGCGCCTCAGGCGACTTTGCCTTTGCTTATGTAATTGCACATGAAGTTGGCCACCATATTCAAAACATTACCGGTATCGCTAAGAATGTGCGGCAGCAGCAAGCAAGAGCATCGAAAGCTCAAAGCAACGCGTTGTCCGTGAAGATGGAGTTACAGGCTGATTGTTTCGCGGGCATCTGGATTAATCATACTGAGAAACGCAGCGCAATTTTAGAAGTAGGCGACATTGAAGAAGGGATTAAAGCGGCCGAAGCCGTTGGTGATGACACCATCATGCGCCGCGCAGGCCGTGCTCCGAGACGTGAAAACTTCACGCACGGTAGCTCAGAAGAGCGGATCAAGTGGTTTCAGCAAGGCGTGAAAACCGGCAGTATTCAAGCCTGCCAGACGTTTTCTTAGTGATCTAGTCTTAGTCGGGAACTAAATAAGGTTGTTTTTCTAAGGGTACTATTTTAGCCCCAGATGCGGTGCTCAAATTACTGCCTAAAAGTTCTTTTCGTATCACGGCCAGCACCTTATCACCTGATACAGAAACAATGTTTCCGGCGCTTTTTTCACCCGCCAGCACTTTGTCGCCAGATGTCGTGTTGCCCTCGAGCTGACAAACGAACATGCGTTGCTTTAATTTTCCTAAATAGTGCATTCGCGCGACTATTTCTTGCCCGGTGTAGCAGCCTTTTTTGAAATTTACACCCTCTAATAAGTCTAGGTTTACCATCTGTGGAACGAATAGTTCGACATTGCCAGCATCGATATTGGGTTCGCCGGCAGCAATACTTAGCGCTTGCCAGTCTAGTGTCTCGGTTGTTTGCGGTGCTCCGTTTAAATCGATTGATAGCGTACGAGTGCCAAAGTGAAGAGTGTGCACTGCGTTTTCGATATCTAAATTGAAGCGTTCTCTTTGCTCGTTTGGCTGAGCTTCTTCAGCATTGCTTGTGCCGGCACAGGTGGCTGCTGTGATTTCTTCGATGACCACATCGCTTCTCATAACATACATTCTCAAGCGCTTGACCGTTGCGTCTAAAATACTGTTATCGAGCGTCGCATAGAAGTCGGTATCGTCCCTCCAAAGTTGAAATAGTGCCAGTAAACGACCTTTTGGGTTGCAATAGCCAGTGTACTGCCAGCTTGCTGATAAGGCGTTAACGTCATTGCTTAACTGGCCTTGAAGAAAACTCGAAGCCTCAGTGCCACTAAACTTCAAAACACTTAAATTATTAACCATTTGGTACGCTGTGTTGGTGCTCATAGGTGAAACTGACGTTGTTAATTGCGTATGCCGGCTATGCTATCATTAGGTCACTTTAAAAACATCATTACTCAAAGTTCTCATTATCTTTCTGGGTTGTTTGAGTGAAGACAGGGTTCTGAGCATGAGTGACAAGAATAAATTAAATAACCAAACCAAAAAAACGGCTAACGGTGAGGCCTTACAAGATAATGAGGCCGTGAATGATTTGAGCTCAGCCACACCACTAGAGAAAGAAATAAATGGGCCCAAAGGTTTGGAGCCGACTCGGTATGGTGATTGGGAGTCTAAAGGTCGCTGTTATGACTTTTGACCAGTGAGCCATTTGTCAAAAATAATAGGTGAGGTTTGTGACGGCTTAGCGGTCCTATTATTATAGTTAACCGTCTCGATCCGTAGTAGGCGGTATTCAAAAGTAGGCGGTATTCAAAAAAATACTGTTAAAGTTTTTGATTGCCGTTTGATTAAACGGTAAGATTTATAGGTCAATTGCCTAGTTGTTGGATAAAATCGCAGTAACGGCTTAAGTTTGCACGCTAATATCTGCCACTTCGCTGGTAGATGTTGTAGAATGCGCCCAGCTTGTAAACAAGTTAAAACTAATAATCGTCGATGACGTTTCGCGTATGTCGGCAACAAGAATTCTCAACAATTCAAAAAAGAGTAACTCTGATATGCAAAAAGAGAGACCCCTGTCACCTCATCTGTCGGTTTATAAACCCCAAATAACGTCAGTACTGTCCATTCTAAATAGAATTTTCGGATCCTTCATGGCGGTCAGTACACCTGTTTTGGTTTACTGGTTGATGTCAATTGCATCAGGGCCTGAAGCCTATGCTGACTTACAAGCATGTTTTTCAAATTGGTTTGCCAAATTGTTTTTGTTAGCTTGGGCGTTCGCTTTCTTTTATCACATGTCAAATGGTGTGAGACATCTTTTTTGGGATGCAGGTCAAGGGTATGACCTAGAGACATTAAATAAGTCAGGTTACGCCGTGATAGCAAGCGCTGTAGGGTTAACCTTGATTACCATTTTCTTTGCTCTTAGCGGAGGTGCTTAATGAAATTTCGTAGCCCATTATCTCAAGCAACTGGTCTAGGGTCAGCTAAGCATGGTTTTTCACATTGGTGGTGGCAGCGAGTTACTGCCATTGCACTTATCCCTATGGGTTTGTGGTTTGTTATTTCGATATTAAGCTTGGCTGGTGGCACTCACGCCGAGGCTGTGGCTTGGTTGAGCTCGCCAATTAATGCGACCATTGTTTTGTTATTTACCTTGACGGCTCTGTTCCATGCCCAAACAGGTTTGCAAGTTGTTATTGAGGATTATGTGCCAACCAAGTGGATTAGTTTAATTCTACTGTTGAGCACAAAATTTGCCGCGGTGATCATGGCTGTTCTAGCCGTTATTGCAGTATTAAAAGTTTCGGTAGGAGGCTAAATCGTGAAAGGCGATTATCAAATTATTGACCACTCATTTGATGTAGTGGTAGTTGGCGCTGGTGGCGCGGGCTTACGTGCAACTTTCGGTATGGCTGAAGCGGGGTTATCGACAGCTTGCCTTACTAAGGTTTTCCCAACCCGTAGCCATACAGTGGCTGCTCAAGGTGGCATGAGTGCTGCATTGGGTAATATGGGTGAAGACAATTGGCGCTTTCACATGTATGACACCGTTAAAGGGTCTGATTGGTTGGGCGACCAAGATTCAATCGAGTATATGTGTCGTAACGCACCAGCAGCGGTTTATGAACTAGAGCATTATGGTGTGCCATTCTCTCGAACTGAAGAAGGCAAGATCTATCAACGTGCATTTGGCGGCATGACAACTCATTATGGTGAGGGTCAGGC
>JALZVW010000052.1 GCA_023301745.1 Arenicella sp.
GGAAGTGTTAGACTTCAAAAGAATAAAATTTCGCTCACGCAACTCAAATGCCATCATTTCAGAACACTCTGTCTCGCTTAGTGACCGTCAAGCCACAAGAAATAACGGCACTATTCATGTCATGCACTTACTTCTTTCTAATTCTGTGCGCGTACTACATTATCCGCCCAATTAGAACTGAAATGGTGATTGCAAATGGCGTCGCAAATATTCAATGGCTAATGCTCATGACCTTGCTAGTGCTAATAGTGATTACACCGATCTTTGGTTGGGTCACAACGCGCTTTAAAACTCGGCAGTTTCTGTCCTACTGCACACTATTCTTTGCTAGCCACCTAGTTATCTTCTTCTTTCTGTTTAATGTCGAAGAGCGGTCGCCAATGACAACACGCGCATTTTTTATCTGGGTCAACGTTTTCAACATGTTCATCGTTTCTCTTTTTTGGAGTTTCATGACAGACCTATTTAGTCGAGACCAATCAAAACGTCTATTTGCATTTATAGCGGCTGGAGGGACAGCCGGCGCTATATGTGGCCCGATCATTACGACTACGTTGGTTAAAACCGTGAGTCTTGGGCCACTATTATTGATTTCAGCAAGCGTTCTGGCGAGTTCGGTGATGTGTATTTCATGGCTAATTAGATGGAACAACCAGGACTTCAAGAACGATATCGCCCAACAAACCAATAAAAATTCAGCGTTGAAGGGAGGGGTTTTTGACGCGTTCAAACTGCTCATTAAATCGCCGTACTTAATTGGTATTTGCGTATTCATCACTCTTTATGCGGTCAGTGTTACTTTTGTCGAGATTCAACAGGCAGAGATGATAGAAAGTAGCTTTGATGACCCTAATCAACGCACACAATTGTTCTCTAGCGTCGATTTAGCAGTTAATGTACTCGCACTAATCTTTCAACTATTTTTAACCAGTAGGCTAATCAATAAATTTGGTTTTAAATTTGCACTGATGTTGGTTCCGGTTGGAATCACTATCGGTTTTGGACTAATGGCCACAGTACCAATGCTAGCGGTAATGATCGCCATCGATATTTTCAGGCGCTCTGGAGACTACTCAATCATGAAACCAGCACGTGAAATGCTTTTTTCTGTAGTCAGTCGAGAGGAGAAGTACAAGGCTAAGAACTTTATTGACACCGCAATTTTGCGAGGCGGTAACGCCGCGAGCGCGTTGGCCTACACCGGCATAAAGACCACAGGGGTTGCGGCCGCAGGGGTTGCAGGGATCAGCTTAGTCTTAGGCATCGCTTGGTGTGCGACCGCGTTTTGGCTTGGTCGGCAATTTAATAAAAAACAAAAACAAGCTCCCTGATAGGCGCTTTGACTATTTGTCGAGATAGTAAGTGCTAGACTTCGCTCGGATAAGGTCTATTAGACTCTGTAACAGAAATTAGTTAGAAAAGTATGATGAAGAATTTATTGATTATAGTCGGGATAATCGCGTTACTGGCGGCCGGCATAACATGGTTTATCAGTGACCGAGATCGAGGTTTGTGGGTTCTAAGCACCGCATTGAAAGTCGCGAGCCCGATCGACACGGTAAGCAATATCGCCTACGGTGATGGTGAATGGCAAAAATTAGATATTTATCCGCAAGACAAAGCCTCGCCGGTAGTAATTTTCATTCACGGAGGTAGTTGGCGTCACGGTCGAAAAGATCAATACCGTTTTGCCGCTGATGCGTTTCATCGTCAAGGGTATACCGTGGTTCTACCTGATTATATTAAGTATCCTGACAAACGTGCAAAGTACCCTTCATTCGCTATTGATGCAGCAAAAGCGATTGCGTGGGTAAAGAAAAACGTGGCCAGCTACAATGGCGATGCTGAAAACATATTCCTAGTTGGCCATTCCGCCGGTGCGCATACCGCCATGATGGTGTCGACCGACCAGCAGTTTCTTAATGCCGAAGGTTTTGTCCCCAAAGATCTAAAAGGTGTTATCGGCATCGCCGGCCCTTATAGTTTTATACCCGATTGGGCCGTCACCGAAGCGGTATTCGGACCAAAAGAGAATTACCCTCTTATGGACGCTCTCAACTATGTCGATGGCGATGAGCCTTCTACCTTATTGCTTCACAGCTCTAGCGACGAACAAGTTGGTAAGTACAATCAAGAGAAAATGGCCGCCGCATTGAAAGATAAAGGGGTCGACACCGAAGCCATTCTTTATGAAAAGCCCGGGCACATTGATATGGTTACACATCTCCACCCTTGGTTTGCTAAAGAAGATAAATTGATGAACGACATTCATCGGTTCATCCAGAGTCGGTTGTAGAAACAGAGCCTAATACGGCTCACTCTTGAGCATTGACGGTTTAGAGGCAGGGAAGTAATTGGTTTGTGTCATATAACCTTGCGTCCCTCATCTGTTTTTAGAAAGAAAACCAGTATCAAAATGGTAGTTTTTTGGGATTTCGTTTATCAATTAAGATATTTAATTGCTTACTTGAAAGGTGGTCGCTAGAGTCATTTATCACACTTAAGTGACTTACTTTAGCACTATATTAAGCCTTGATGGTTTAACTGAACCATCGGCCTTACTGGTCGAGTAACGCATCTTGTAGACAACGAGACACGAAACTCGACGTGATTAGCGTAATTATAGAAAACTCAAAATTTATCACTAACAACGAGGCGCTGACTCCCGACTCTGACCGCATTGCCCATCCTTTGTTGCTTAAAAATTGTTTTATCTGGAATTATTTATATAAAAAGTCATGAAAATAGGTGAGGACATTGCCGAGTTAGTGATCATCTATATTAGAGAAGAATAATTTCTTGGATTCTATATAGAAAATTAGCACCGTTCGATGCACTATTACGGTTCATAGTTAGAGTTTGGTCAATGCGTTATTTTCATCATTAAATTTTGGACGAGCAGGTTATGATAAAAAAAATAAAAACCCGGTCAAGTCAACAATGCGGCTCTGCAGTCACGCCCGCTTTTATCGAAAATCAATCCTTTTTAAAGCGTTTTCTAACGCGTTTCTTGTCTTCATCCCAAGACATTGAAGATGTTGTGCAAGAGTCTTACCTAAAAGCACTCAGCGCTGAAAAAAAACACGAAATCACTTCACCAAAGGCATTTTTATTTCGTATAGCCCGCAATGAAGCGCTCAAAGAGCTGCAAAAAAAGTCCCGCCGCATAACCGATTACCTTGATGAGCTAGATATTCCCGAAGCCGCCACATCAGAGACGCTGGTTGAAGATTCGAGCATAGCAAAACAACGCTTTGGCTTATTTTGTCAGTCAGCGACGGAGATGCCGCCAAGATGCCGCAAGGCATTTTTGATGTGTAAAGTGTATGGCTTTTCTTACAAAGAAATTGCCTCCCACCTAGACATATCGGTGAGTGGCGTAGAAAAACACGTTGCCCGAGGTTTAGAAATTTGCAATGCGTATGTCGACAAATTTGAAAAGACCGAAAACAAGCATCGACATACCTTTAGAGAAACTCAATCCAAGCAACGCTACTCTAGCTCTGTAACAAATTTAAAACTTAAGTGATATTCGATGAAAACCAATAACACCAGCATCATTAATCGGCAAGCTTGTGAATGGATTGCTAAATTACATGAGTCCGAGCTGTCAGAGGTCGAACGCCAAGAGCTTAAGACTTGGATGGCGCATAGCAAAGACAATGCAATTGAATTAAGGCGCATGGCGCAGCGCTGGGATGACCTCAACGCCCTAACTCTACTAGCGGTGCCTGCGGAGCCGAAAAAGGTTGCCAGAGAGCCTAATGCGAACCGCTTTTCACTGGCGAGAATGATCACCAGCACGGCGGCTCTAGCCGCTATTGCGTTATTAGTGATTACCGTATGGCCACAAACCTCAATTGACCAAAACACAGCAAAAGAGTTGCGTTCTTACTCCACAGACATTGGTGAACAAAGACTTATTACATTGCCAGACAATTCAACGGTGTTACTTAATACTAAAAGTCAATTTAGTATTGCCTACAACGCTGAGTTTAGAGATATTTATCTAATTCAAGGTGAGGCACATTTTGACGTGCAATCGAGTACTGAGCGCCCTTTCAGAGTGTTTGCCGGTAAAAGCAAAGTCCGTGCTGTTGGAACCGCTTTCTCAGTTCGCCTCAAGAAGGCGACTGTGGATGTTACAGTAACCCATGGCAGTGTTGAAATCGACTCAATCCGAGACTCTCTAGTTGGAACACCAGCGCCATTGGGCGATAGCATTCTAGGCACCCGATCAATTGTCAGCGCAGGCCAATCGGCTGAGTTTGATCAAGTCGCCGGCACAATTGAGACAACGTCGCTTCCTGACGTCTCGCTCGTACCCGCGTGGCATCATGGGAAATTGAAATTTACCGGTGAACCATTAGAGCAAGTTGTTGAAGAAATTAGCCGATATTCTCCGCTGTCTATCGTTATTCTGGACTCTGAGTTACGAAGCCTTCGTATTGGCGGCTTGTTCGATGTCGGCGAGACAAAAAAAATGTTCGATGCACTCGAAAGTGGGTTTGGAATTAAAGTGGTATACATCAACAGTAATCTGGTTCATCTAACAGCGACTGACGCCGATACCAGTAAACTGTAATTAATTTGAACTATTCTTTTTCTTAACTGAGGAGGTAATAAACTGATTAACCCCCCGATTATCATTACAAAGAGAAAAAATGCGTTTTTTTACTGAGGTTTTTTCTCCTTCGCGGATCTTATTTAGTGTAAGGCCGAGATGGAGTAAGCATTTATTCTCTATCTAGCTGATCATGAGGAATAAGAGTCCGAGTGCTCGGTGGTTTTGTCTGACTCTGGTTTGGAGTGTGGCATGGCTGCTTGTGGGTACTAGTAAAGCAGATGATAGTACGGTATACGATTTTGATATCCCAAGTCAGGGCATCGAGTCAGCCTTGAGTCTACTTGCTGAAAAAACCGCCACCATGCTCTTGTTCCCATATGAAACAGTCCAACTAGAAAAGTCTAAGCCAGTTACTGGACAGTGCACACTCAACGACGCACTTTCAATCATGCTGCAGGAAACAGGCTTAAAGGGCGACCTTACCGAGGGTGGAGTCATCACGATTTCACAAAACAATAAAAGTACGGTCGATAGCGATAAATTGAGAACAAATACATCATCGAGATTTAGTGACGAAACGGTTGCCGTACCGATGTTGTCCGTGTGCGGAGCCGAACATCAAACAACACAAGCAACGCTTCAAATTCAAGACCCCGAACCTGAAAATTTATTAGAAGAAGTTTTAGTCACCGGTTCTTTTATAAAAAGAAAATCCTATCATCAAGTAGGGTCACCGATCGACGTGTTATCTCGCTCAGACCTAGATGATGATGCGCCCACAGGTCGCCTAGTCGATATCTTACGTTTTCTTCCTAGCAATTCTGGCACCGGAGCCGGAATCGTTCCTGGTGGAGACGGCGGCCCACAAGAAGGGCGCCTAGGTGGCGGTACCGTAGATATCCGGGGTTTAGGTGGTAATGCAACCTTAGTATTATTAAACGGCCAACGTAGCACCGCATTTCCGTTATCGGTAGATGGTCGTGTTGATGTCAATTCATTAGTCCCGGGCATCTTTTTGGAGCGAGTAGAAGTATTAAAGGACGGCGCCTCAGGTGTTTATGGTTCGGACGCCGTTGCCGGCGTCGTTAATTTCATCACCCGAGACAAATTTGAAGGCTTTGAATTCAGAGCTGATGGCCGAGGAACGGTAGGTGCAACGGTTGACGCTTTTGATCATCACAACCAAACAGTCGGTGCATTGTTTGGTTCATCAGTCTCTAAAAACGTGCATATTGTTGCTGGGCTTGAATATTTTCAGCAAGACAATCTCGTCTTTGGCGAGGTAGAGCAAGTACCCGTATTTGATGTGACTGGTGCTTCAAGCTTTGGTAACCCGGGGTCTTTTCGAGTACCAATACGTGACGAATTTGGTCAACTACAATTCAATGATTCTGGTGCGCTCGTAGATCAGCGGGTCGCAGACCCTGCTTGCCAAGCGGTAATTGATGCAAATATCAATACCGACCCGAACTTTTCACAAACCGCAACATCGTTGGATGCCGCGGCTAACCTATGCCGAACCACCTTCCCTAACCAGCCATTTCTACTTGATGAAAAGCGCATTCAAAGCCGATTTCAATTAAGCTGGGAGGTCACCGATTCGGTGGAGTTTACGCAAGCTCTTTCTTACGCACGTACGGAAACCGAAGATATATTTCAGGCAACAACTCCGGTATTGAACTTTCCAACCGTTCCAGGCGAAAACCCTGGCAACCCGTTTGTTGCTGTCGATGCTAATGGCACTCAAGTATTCGCCCAAGACGCTAATAATGACGGTGTTGCTGATCGAGATACAGACGGCACGGTTATCATCGACCCAAACGGCATCGCGTTCAACGAAGACGTTTTGTTTCGAGGTAGACCATTTTCATCGACTAACTTTGGCCTAGTCGCGCCTAAGCAAGAAGTCGAAACCTCACGCATAGAATTTGGCCTTAAAGGCGACTATCTAGGCTGGGACTGGAATGTAAACTGGAACACAGCAAGGCAAGAGTTAATTCGGCGCGGCCCAGATTCAATCAGCTCAGAACTACAAGCGGCCCTCAATGGCGAAGGTGGTGACAACAGCGACGTATTTTTAAATCCCTTCGGCAGTGCGCTATTAGACCCTAATTTTGAGATTGACCCTGCTCTTGTACGAGACATTCAAGTTATCTTGTTTGACAGACACGTTTCTAGAACAACGGTTTTTGACGCTATTATTTCTGGCAAACTAACACAATTACCGGCAGGCCCTCTCTCAACCGCATTTGGTGTACAAGTAAGAAATGAGACCCTAAGCCAAGACTTTGATCAATTAACGAACATTAGCGAGGTTTCATTCTTTGGTAATGGCGATGTTGATTTCACAGCAAAAGAAAGAGTTACAGCGGCGTTTGTTGAAGCCAACATCCCCGTATTGAATTCTGAGTCAGGCACATTAGATGTTTCACTTGCTGGGCGTGTTGAGACCATCAGCGGCGGCGATAGCTCATTTAATCCTAAGTTCTCATTTCAGTACCAGAATCAATCGCTGGGCTTAAAAGGTTCGTACGCAACGTCATTCTTATCTCCATCACTATTTCAAACAGGTGGGTTAACATCTCAGTTTGATCTTATTACCGACCCTGTCACTGGTCAAAGTGAACAAGTGAGTGCGCTCATTGTGGGTAACGAGGCGCTAGACAATCAAGAATCAACCTCATACTCCTTAGGTTTAACGTTAAGACCAACAAACGGCTTATCAATTGAATTAGGTTACTGGAACTTTAAATTTGAAGATCTAGTCGCCGCGCCGACCACTCAGTCGATTCTTAATGCAGACCCGTTTGGCCCGCTTATCGAAAGAAATACATCAGGCACTATTAGCGTTATCAACCGCCCATTTTTTAATGCCGGTGCAATCGAATCTGATGGTTTGGATTTTGCGCTCAATTACGAATTCGGCGACACCGCCTATGGTAATTTCTCAGCTCAAACTCAGGGCGTATTTGTTAACAGCTATGATATTCAAGAGCAAGTTGGCGGCGACATTATTGATGGCGTGGGTTCCGACAACAATGCCAATATTGGCAGCGCCATCGCTCAATGGCGCGGTAACTCGCGTTTAAATTGGTCTAGAGGCGTGCATTCATCAGTCGTCACGGCCCGCTATTTTAGTGATGTTGATCGAGTACGTGGCCTTTCTAGTGGTGTTGCTGAAAACCAATTAACGATCGATGCACAATATAGCTATACCGTTGACCGCGCATTTGCGGGTAACGACGCCAATATGGTTTTCACGGTTGGTGCACGCAATATCTTTAACGACGAACCAAATGTTGTGCTGACTAATGACAATCAGTTCTTTGTCGGCACCTTTCAAGATCCGTCAGGGCGTGTTCTTTACGCTAGCATGAAGGTGGGTTTTTAGTAGGCCGTTTCAGTTCTCTTATGTCTATTAGTTTAGGCGTTTTGTGTGCAGCCCCTGAAAAGGGGCTGCATTTTTTTTGTCGCGAAATGACACGTGCAATTAAAATAGCATTGATAACCTGAAGATCGTTATTCCCTAAATGCATCTGAGTTCTTAATAGTCTGTCCGCTAATGTCAATCGCACCGGTTTGTGAAACAGGTCTTCCTTAACTCTAATGTTTTGTTTCTTTTCATTTTCAAACCTTTTATAGGTTCTTCGCGACTAAGTAGTTCAGGTCAAATAAATAGAATATAAAACGAGAAGAAAAGGCAATAAAAGACACACAAACTATCGACCGCTGACGGTGACCGCCATGATTAAGAGTTCTTTGTAACGGCGATAATTGGTTTTAACTATTGGTGACTTAAAGCTCTTTAATAGCGAGCCAGATGCGATCTTGGCTAATAAACAACCTTCTTTGTTGGTGCCGTCCAAGACCCGTCAAGACGTATTTTTTACGCCACTGCGAAGGAGGTTTTTAGCAAACGTTTCTCTTATGTCTATTAGTTTAGACGTTTTGTGTGCAGCCCCTGAAAAGGGGCTGCATTTTTTTTGTCCTAATCGTAACTCAAAGCCGTCGCCTTACCGGAGAAAACCCGATAAATAAAAATGGTGTACAGAATGATGCATGGCAGCGCGATACAGATGCCATAAAACGTAAACATCAAGGCACTCGTATGTGACGCCGCTTCCCATATCGTCATTTGACCAATAATGATGTCAGGGAAAATACTATAGGCCAAACCAAGAGCGGCCATTAAACATACGATCACAGGGCAAATAAACAGGAACCATGGATTTAGGGTTCTCAGGCTATCGACATCTCTGCGCAATAAAACAGCTAAAAGAACTAATGCGATTGCACTCGCGATTGGAATCGGCAACAAGCCAATAAAATTCGGCAATTGAAACCAACGCTCGGCGATCACCTTGCTGACCATTGGTGTTGCAATTGAGACAAAAAATAGCCCTAACGCCATTGGTAATACGGATTTTCGCGCCCAACCGACCGCTTTAGCAAATAGCTCACCTTCGGTTTTAATCAATAACCACGTTGCGCCTAATACGCAATATAAGGCCGGCAAACAAAGTGCGATTAAAATCGAAAAAACAGTATTTGTCAGTGACCCCGAAAGACCGGTAATATAAGAACCGAGCATCCAACCTTGCGCCATCGATGCCACTAAAGAACCAATGAAGAAAATTCTATTCCACATCGCTTTCTTATCACTGCCAGCTTTCACTCTAAAGTCAAATGCAACGCCCCGTAGAATAAGTCCTAGAAGCATGATGGTGGCGGGTAAATAGAGCTCGGTTAAGATGATTCCATGCGCACTCGGGAATGCGATAAGTAATACGCCGATCCCCATGACTATCCACGTTTCGTTGGCGTCCCAAAAGGGGCCAATGGAGGCAATCATGACATCTTTTTCGTCATCGTCAGCGAGCGGTAATAGCAAGCCGACACCCAAGTCATAACCGTCTAAGATGACGTACAAGAGCAAAGACAGCCCCATAATAGACACGAAAATTAACGGTAATGCAGTTTCCATAATGATCCCCTACTTCGAATTAATTGGACTATACGCACGATCTTCGGGGTGCTTACCCGGAATACCGTAGTTATGCATACGCTGCAACGACTGGGCCGGCTTACTCGACATGTAAAATATCGCTCGTATATAGCTATACAATAGGAACGCATACATCGCAAAGTAGGCGCTCAATGTGGTAATTAGGATGCCCGAAGAGTGGTCAGCCACAACTTCAGCGGTGGTCACCAAGCCGGTTACCATCCAAGGTTGGCGGCCAATTTCAGTAACGTACCAACCGGCTAACACCGCAACCCATCCTGAAAAGGTCATCGTAAAGAGCACTCGTTGGCTAAATCTATTTATAGAGCCTTTGCGCCAAAACTGCCAGCAACACGCCCACGATACTAAGAGCATTAACATTCCAAGACCAACCATCACTCTAAAGGCCCAAAATACTGGCGCAACCGGTGGATGCTTACCATCAAAATCATTCAGACCTTTAATCTCACCGTCCCACTCGTGAGTAAGAATCAAGCTGCCCAACTTTGGAATTTTGATTGCGCCATGGGTCGTTCTGGCCTCCTCATCTGGAAAACCAAATAGGGTCAGCGCTGCACCCTTTTCGGTTTCCCAAACCGCTTCCATAGCCGCAATTTTTGCGGGTTGATACTTTAATGTATTTAAGCCATGCAAATCACCCAAAAGCACTTGCGTAGGCGTCAGTACCGCTGCAGCAATTATCGCAACCCTAAGCACTTTCATCGTCGCAGGGCCATCGACGCCTTTGAGCACCCTCCACGCACTGACGCCGGCGACCAAGAAAGACGCGGTTATCAAACTAGCCACCATCATGTGGGCGAAGCGATATGGGAACGACGGATTAAAGATCACGGCCGACCAGCTCTCGGCGATCATTATGCCGTTCTCGTAGGTAAAGCCAGTCGGTGTTTGCATCCAGGAGTTGAGGCTTAAAATCCAGAATGCCGATAATGTTGTGCCTAGCGTAACAATGCTAGTGGCGATCAAATGCAAGCGATTCGACACTCGGCTTTTACCGAAAAGCATGATACCCAAAAAAGAGGCTTCTAAGAAAAACGCGGTGAGAACCTCGTAACCTAACAAGGGCCCGGCAATGTTGCCGACCTTTTCCATAAAGCCAGGCCAGTTCGTGCCGAATTGGAAACTCATGACGATGCCAGTGACAACACCCAGAGCAAAGGTTAGCGCGAAAACTTTAACCCAGAAGGCATAGATGAACTCCCAATGGGGGTCTTGAGTTTGAGTAAAGCGAATTCGAAAGAAAAGTAAAAAGTAACCCAAGCCAATGGTGATCGTGGGGAACAAAATATGAAAACTAATATTCAAAGCGAATTGAATACGTGACAAGACAAATGGGTCAAATTCCATGCTTACTACCTCGCTATTTCAACTGAGGCAAGTATAGATCAAAGCAAGCCCTTATAGATGAAGAAGACTCATAGCCTTGATAGATGTTTGTTATTTCACAAATGTCGAGCGCTATTCACATTTGTTACTTCACACTTGTTACTTCACTAAGGTCATTCACCATGCATAAAAAAGCCTTGTTCGGATAAACCAAACAAGGCTTTTACTTTTACTTTTACTATTTATCCAAACCCTACACAGACAATTCGACTTCGTCTGCTGCGTTTTGATATTTAGGCAATTCGTTAAAGTTTAAGTACTTATAAATATCATCAGCAACCAAATCTAAATTCTTAGAAATTTCGATGTATTCAGCAAC
>JALZVW010000053.1 GCA_023301745.1 Arenicella sp.
AGTTGGAACCAACTCACCCATTTCATCGAACAACTTAGCCGCGGCACGAAAGTGGCCAATATTAGTCATACAAGAGCCAATAAACACTTCGTCAACGCCGACCTCACCTGTACTTAAGATATCAGACAAGGTTTTCGCATCATCTGGGTCATTCGGGCAACAAAGAACCGGTTCTTTAATCTCGTTTAAGTTAATTTCGATTACTTCAGTGTACTCAGCATCAGCATCAGCGCTCATCAAATCTGGTGTTTCTAACCATTTTTGCATTTCAACAATACGGCGAGAAATAGTACGCACATCGCCATAGCCTTCAGAGATCATCCATTTCAACATAGTGATGTTTGAGGTGATGTACTCAATAATTGGCTCTTTGTTTAGCTTGATCGTGCAACCGCCCGCTGAGCGCTCAGCCGACGCATCAGCTAATTCGAAGGCTTGCTCAACTTTTAAATCTGGTAAGCCTTCGATCTCTAAAATTCGACCAGAGAAGATATTCTTCTTACCTTCTTTCTCGACCGTTAACAAACCACGTTCGATCGCTTTCAGCGGTATGGCGTGTACCAAGTCGCGTAGCGTGATACCGGGCTGCATTTCGCCGCTGAAGCGAACCAATACTGACTCAGGCATATCAAGAGGCATAACGCCTGTTGCCGCCGCGAATGCGACTAGCCCAGAACCCGCTGGAAACGAAATACCAATTGGGAAACGCGTATGCGAATCACCACCAGTACCGACCGTGTCAGGCAACAACATGCGGTTCAACCAAGAATGAATAATGCCATCAGCGGGTTTCAATGAAACTCCGCCGCGGTTACGAATAAAGTCAGGTAAGTTCGCGTGCGTACTCACATCGACAGGCTTAGGGTAAGCGGCGGTATGACAAAACGATTGCATGACTAGATCTGAAGAAAATCCTAAGCAAGCTAAGTCTTTCAACTCATCACGAGTCATAGGGCCAGTCGTATCTTGCGAACCCACCGTGGTCATTTTTGGCTCACAGTATTGGCCTGGGCGCACACCGTCTAGACCGCACGCCTTTCCAACCATTTTTTGCGCCAAGGTATAACCCTTAGAGCTTTCAACCACAGGCTCTGGTAAGCGAAATAAGGTTGATGCGTCCAAATTTAGAGACTCACGAGCGCGAGCTGTGAGACCACGACCAATGATCAATGGTATACGGCCACCAGCACGAACTTCATCGAGCAATACCTGCGTTTTTAGTTCGAAGGTTGAAATAACCTCATCGGTACCGTGACGCTTAACAACGCCTTCGTACGGAAAGACATCGATGACGTCGCCCATTTCCATTTTTGTAACGTCCATTTCAATTGGCAATGCGCCAGAGTCTTCCATGGTGTTATAGAAAATTGGGGCTATTTTGTCGCCAAAGCAATAACCACCAGCGCGTTTATTAGGGATATGAGGAATATCATCACCCATCGTCCAAAGCACTGAATTGGTGGCTGATTTCCGTGACGAACCCGTGCCAACCACATCACCGACATAAGCAACCGGGAAGCCCTTTTCTTTGAGCTCTTCGATTTTACCTAACGGATCACCGTTAACATCAAAACCGTCACGCGGCATTTTCAACATCGCTAAGGCATGCAACGGGATATCTGGGCGTGACCACGCATCTGGTGCTGGCGATAGATCATCAGTGTTTGTTTCACCAGGAACCATATAAACGGTTACAGTGATCTTCTCGGCAACTTCAGGCTTAGAGGTAAACCATTGAGCATCGGCCCACGACTGAACGACTTTCTTGGCGTGTGCGTTACCTGCATCAGCCTTTTCTTTAACATCGTAGAACGCATCAAACATCAACAACGTGTGAGACAAAGAGACAGTCGCTTCGTCGGCGAGCTTAGGATTATCAAGCGCCTTGATTAAAGGCTCAATATTATAGCCACCAAGCATAGTGCCCAGTATTTCAGTGGCTCGCTCGTCACTGACTAAAGGCGAGGTTGCCTCGCCTTGCGTAACGGCCGCTAAAAAGCTGGCTTTAACGTAAGCCGCTTGGTCAACACCTGCCGGCACACGATTGATGAACAAATCCATCAGAAATTCTTCTTCGCCGGCTGGCGGGTTCTTTAATAACTCAATCAAGTCGGCGACTTGGTTGGCATTTAAAGGCTCAGGCACAATGCCCATCTCAGCTCGTTCAGCGACGTGCGCGCGATATGCTTGTAACACAATAAATCCTCTGCTATTTAGCTAGTCAATGGTGAATTCTTTGCTTGGTAGACTAAGGCACCCAACACATGTTCAAGGGTGCTTAGTCGATCAGGGCACAAATTTTACTATACACGCACCCAATTTTGAAGTAATACTATACCCTAAGCCATTCTGTTACGGCGTATTTTGACTATCATGAGTGTGAATACACATTGAACGACGTTCCTTTGGGGGTTCTCTCCCTCGCCCTATTCCTGCTGATCTTGTTATCAGCCTTCTTTTCTTCCTCAGAAACAGCCATGATGGCGGTGAATCGCTACCGCATTAAGACTCGCGCTGAAAAAGGAAACCGCAGCGCAAAATTAGTATTAAAATTGCTTGAAGAGCCCGATAAATTGTTGGGTACAATCTTGTTCGGAAACAACGTTGCCAACATTGCCGCATCGACAATTGCCGCGTTTATTGGCTTACGTATGTTTGGCGACGCGGGCTTAGCGTATGCACCGATATTGCTGGTATTTGTGGTACTGATTTTCGCCGAAGTTGCTCCTAAAACATTGGCTGCCGTCAACCCTGAACGTGTCGCCTTTCCAGCGGCTTGGGTG
>JALZVW010000054.1 GCA_023301745.1 Arenicella sp.
TCGTTTGGATCAAGCGCACTATCGTTGTCTGCGTCACCACCAACAAATGTCGGCCCGCTCGCACATTTAACATCGGTCACGACAATTGATGAGATGCTGGTGTTGCCAGTATTGTTGATCACAAAGGTATAATCTAATGTGTCACCAGCTTGAGTTGGCACAGATACGGTACTTTTGTCGACTGTCCACGACGCCGTTTGCGGAATCGGAGTAATGTTTGGATTATCATTCCCCGCCGCGTCACCTGAGGTGTCACTGACGTCGTTGCCAGCAGGGTCTTGACCCGTGGCCACCGCGGTGTTTTGCACTGTACCGGCGTCTAAATCAGCTTGGGTTAGAGCATAAGCGCATGAATAGACCAAGGTTTCACCGACATCTAATACTCCGTCTGTATCTGTATCACCCGAATCTATCGCCGTGAGTATGGTGCTGGGTTGGCATAAAGGGTCATCAATTCGTGGGTTAGTTATGTCCACGTTGCCATCATTATTCAGCGAAAAACTATAATTCACTAAAGTACCAACTTGCGGCGCAGGTGCGGCGGCAAGCGGTGCTGAACTTTTAACTAGGGTGACTGACGGATTAGTTGCTAAACCTGTTTCAACCGTGCTTGGCGGCACCGCGGCAAGTGTTCCATTAACGGGGTCGCCTGTTGCCGTAGCGGTGTTATCAATCGCCGTTACGGGGTCAGCCGCCGCGCCAATGTTGTTGATATCGGCTTGAGTTAATGTATACGTAGCAACAAATTCTTGAACAGCATCAGGTATTAGACTTACCGTTAATGGAGTAAAGGCTGACAAGCTCGCGGCCCCCGCCACGCTATTGAAACTTGGCCCCGCATCCACAGGTACAACATTATCAATGGTGACATTACCAGTATTGGTAACCGTATAGCGGTAGGTCAGTACCGTGCTGGTAGAAAGTGGCCCACTTATTGGATCGACTGCTTTTAGTACTGTTAGGCTCGGTGCCGGCGGAATAGTCACCATTGCGCTGCTCATGGCACTTGGTGGTGTAATGGGTTCGGCTGTTACAGGCGTAGCCGTTGCTGTGGCGGTATTACTGACCTGTCCAGTATTAACATCATTCAGGGTCAAGGTGTAAGTAGCGGTGCAGATAGTGCTAGCACCGGGCGCCAGGCTGTTAGCTGGGCAACTCACTGTCGGTGAGCCGGGCTGCCCTTCAATTAATGGGTCTGCTACCGAAACCGCATTCAAGGTTACATTGCCGGTATTTTCAACAGTAAAGGTATATAGCACGGTATCACCAGTATCAACAATACCGGCAATGCCTTGATCTGTACTTGGTAAGCCAGCCAGTTTATCTAGCGCAATGCCTACATTTTGCTCGGCACGAAGCAATGCACCCGCCGTGCTCATTGGGGTGTCTAAACCAGCAGGTGGCGTACCTGATGCTGTGGCGGTATTGGTAATGTCGCCCGCTTCAAACTCAGTTTGACTGATGTCACGTGTACATGAAAATGTCCATGTCTCGTTCGAGTCAAGAATATCATCGTCATTGGTATCCCCACCGACAAAACCAACGGTGGCGTTGAGTATTGTCGCCGGCGCCGTGCATTGAGCATCAACCACTTGTGGGGCGCTAAGAGACACATTACCCGTATTCTCTAAGGTAAATGTATAGGTGATATCTTGATCGGCGCTGGTTGGCGTTGCGGGCGTGCCAACTTTAATTAAACTCAGAGATGCCCGTTGGGTAAAGCCAGTACGCACGGTATCGTCGTCTTGCACAGCGTTGCCGGCCGCGTCAGTGCTCGTCACTGAGCCTGTGTTTAATACCTCACCAGAATTAATGTCACTTTGCTCAATGGTATAAACAGCCGTACAACTTACGCTGTCACCGGGTTCTAGATCGCTTGCGCCATTACTGAATGGGTTGCCATTAGTTGTAATAGCCGCACAACTGACGGTGGGTACCAAACTATCGCTTACAGTAACGCTTGTTAGCGTGTTGTTACCCGTGTTTTCGGCAATCAAGGTAAACGCAACCTGGTCGCCCGGATCTGTAATCGTTGTGTCGGCGCCAAGGTTAACCGTTGGAGTGCCAGCTGTTTTGCTCATGTCGATCGACGACACTAACGGAATGCTGGCAATCGTTGAGCTTGGGTCTGATTCAATAGGGTCGCCGGTACTTAAGGCGCCAGTTGCTACAGCGCTATTGGTAATAGCATCGACACCACTTGCTCCATTAGCCAGCGCTGTATCTATATCTGATTGCGCGAGTATGTAGCTAGCGTTACAAGTGGTGCTTTGATCAGGCAGCAATGTCGCTAACGCACAAGTAATCGCACTAAACGTGCCCTGACCCACCACACCATTGAACAAGGGGCCATCATCATCAATCGCAATACTGTTGACCGTGGCATCACCGGTATTTTGCACCTGGAATGTGTAGCTTAATGTGTCGCCTTCATCAACCACACCGGCATTGCTACCAGCACCGGTCGTTGGGCCTGATACAATTTTACTCAAGGTTAATTCGCCGCTGACAGCAAATCCTGTTTCAAAATCGCTGGTGACCGGCGCTAAGATACCACCAGCGGGCAACCCAGAAGCCGTTGCAGTGTTCTCAATCGCCGTTGTTTGATCGGTCGCAGCAAGTAAATTGTCGATGTCTTCTTGGCGTAACTGATAGTTGGCATTGAATACTTGAGATTGTCCCGGTGACAAGCTGATATTGCTCGGGCTAATATTCGATAAATTACCAAAACCTGCTTGAGCATTAAATGTGGGCCCAGGGTCACTCACCGCTACATTAGTAATGCTGACATTACCAATATTTTGAACAGAGAATTGATAGTTGATGGTATCACCAGCATTGCTAAACGCACCGGCATTCGTAATGCCCTTTACGATACTCAGTAATGGCGTCGCAACAAAACCTGTTTCGACTACATTAGACACAACGTTCTGAAGTGGCCCGGCCACCGATTGGCCTTCGGCAGTTGCTTGGTTATCAATCGCCGTAAATGAATTTATCGCACGCGCGACATCATCAACATCGTCTTGCGACAGAGTGTAAATGTTGGTAAATGTGGCCGACTCACCCGGCGCAAGAGTTACCGTACCGCTTGGATTAAAAGCACTTAACGCACCAGTCAAAACTGTGCCGTTAAAGCTCGGCCCACTATCAAGCGGGCTTACTCCAGTCAGATCAACGTTACCAGTATTGGTGATAACAAACTGATACTCTATTGTCTCGCCCATACTATCAAAGGCTCCTAAATTGGTAATTGACTTAACAATTTCGGCATTAGGTGTAATGGTGAAACCAGTGGACGCCGTACTGCTATTTGAGGCCGGTGCCACTGGGCCCGTAGGCGTGTCAACCGAGTCACCTGTGGCTGTAGCCGTATTGTTTATGCCATTTGTCGGATTTGGCCCATTGGCTAAATCTTCAACGTTCTGTTGCGTCAAAGTGTAAGTGGCTGTGAACGTTACCGTCTCACCGACTAATAACAAGTCAGGCGTTGCTGATGGAACGGTAACCACAAATGGACCTAGCGCTTGATTAGTTCCGTTGTTACCAAACGTTGGACCTAGGTCAACTGGCAATACATTTTCAATAGCAACATTACCGGTATTTTCAATCACATAAGTGTAGGTAATGGTATCGCCCGCGTCAGTCAGGTTCGTAATAGCGCCGGCGCCAATAGTGGGTGTAGCGACAGATTTAGTGATTTCAAGAATTGGGTCTGGTATTTCCGCAACAACAAACGAGACATCTAATGCATCGCGAGACGAACAAAAGCTTTGATCAGCTTCGGCGGTAGTGATGCTATTAGTGACTGTGTCACCTGAACTACCGTTTACTAACGCCGTGATTGTTAGCACCTGAGTTTGGTTTACACCAACAGTAACGCCAGTCCATTCAATAGTATTACCATTTTGTACGGCAGTGCCATCTGTAACAGAAAATGTAACGCTGCTTAAGTCAATACCCGACGGCGGCAATGTGTCAATAAGGTTGGCGTTGGTGGCTATCTGTGGCCCAAAATTTGATAGCTCTACTTCCCACGTAATTGTCTCACCATTTGACGGTGGCCCATCTGGCCCAAATACATTTTGTTTAATGGTTGCTAAATCGATAAGATCTAACGAAATCTCAGTGCCATCAAATGGAATATCGCCGTCACCGTCGTGCTGAAAAAAACGCCCGCCTGATGTCGAAAAATAACTGACCGTCCAATCACTAACATTTGTCCAGTTGTACTGTAGATAACCTTCTTGTTGGCTACCATTTTGCCCTTGCGTGCCATCACCACGAATAGTGCCGTTTGTTTGAGTAATACTGATATTAGTCTGCGCATTGCCACTATTATTGGCATTCGTACCAGCTAGAAATGTACCATTAACAGTGAATGAGGTTAAACCACTACACAGCGCTGAAACGCTTTCTATGAAGTTACCGTTAGTGCCATCAATATCAGTAATTAAAAACGCGGCATCACCCAGTATTGGCAAACCTGTATTACGGTCTAAGGCTTCCCAAAGGACTTCGGCCGCCAAACCCGCGCTATTCGAGACCACGGTTGGGTTATCACCTACACGGCGCACATTAATAGAATCGCCAGCTGAAATAGACACCAAGGTCGCTCGCAAACTGATCGGAGTGTTATTGCCATCATCTAGTATGCCCGCATTGGGGAAAAAAGCAGTTTGCCCGACGGTATCAAGCCTAACACCAGCACCGGCCCCGGCAGGCGCCGTTGCATCCACTGATATTAAAAACGGGTCAGCTGCACGCGCCCCACTAATACCTGACAGGAAAAACGCCACCAATAAAGTAATGAAAAGTCCTTTATATCGCCCGCTACAGCACACTCTATATTTATTCATCTGGCCTCTAATAAACCGTAAAATAGATTTCACCAAAAAAGTGGGTCTCAAATGCCGCCAACCACACATTATTGAAACAACTTAATTTTGAAACAATTTAATTCATTGCTCGGGCTCAGACCAACAATTATGTTCGCCCCCCGACAACACCATGACAAAATAGCATATAAAAACAAGATTGGAAACCAAACCAAAAGGTAAAGAATAGAAGCTAACTACATGACCTTAATCTTTGATTTAATTGATTTTTCGATAGTCAAAAAATGAACATTTAAGAATAAATTCACTCAAGTTAACAATCCGTTGGATTCTCGCCCAGACCGCGTTATAGTCAGGCTCAATCCACTCAATATTCACACCACCAATTTAGACATTATGTTGATTGTTATTTCACCCGCTAAAACGCTCGATTTTGACGCTGCTCCGGCCAGCATAAAGCACACGCAACCCGGCATGCTTAGTCAGAGCGAGCAGCTGATCGATATTCTCACCACTAAATCGCCGCTAGATATCGAGAAAATGATGAAAATCAGCCCAAAACTGGCTGAATTAAACGTTGAGCGCTACCACACTTGGAATCGACCATTCACCAAGCAAAATGCGAAGCAAGCGATCTTGGCATTTAAGGGCGATGTCTACACCGGCTTAGAGGCCGAGAACTTCGACGACACTGACTTCGACTATGCTCAGAGCCACCTTTGTATTTTGTCGGGCCTTTATGGGCTATTGCGCCCGCTAGACTTAATGCAAGCATATCGTTTAGAAATGGGCACCAAACTGGAAAACCCAAACGGCAAAAATCTATATGATTTTTGGGGAAACAGTATTACAGAGAATATAAACAAAAAGCTAAAAGCCATTGATTCTAATAGCCTTTTAAATCTAGCCTCAAACGAATACTTCAAGTCAGTTAAGAAACAAGACCTTGCGGGAGACATCGTTACACCGGTCTTTAAAGATTGGAAAAACGGTCAATACAAGATCATTAGTTTCTATGCAAAAAAAGCGCGAGGCGTGATGTCGGCATGGGTTATTAAGAATAAAATAGACGATATAGATCGGCTAACTACATTCAATCAAACCGGCTATGAATACAGCCAGAATGACTCAGACGCTTTAAACCCAGTTTTTTTGCGCAAGCAATAAGTATTGGATTAAGGAAAGTGCATTCAAGCGCTGGTTGGCCCGCATATTCCAAGACCAAACGGGGTAGCAAAAAAGCCGCCGTCATCAGCACTCACGGAAACCAAAAACTACTCTAACCGCAGACAACGAAATTAGGGTTACAACACCAAATTCATATCGGCACGCTTACCGTTGACCAGCGCAGCCGCAATGCTCTTAGCCACTAACTCCGCTCGAGACATCATTAATCGAGCATTCTCGCCACTGTGAAATTCTTCGACTGCCTTATTAAATAAAAACAACCATCGCGTGAAGTGACCAGTTCGCAATGACATCTTTCGATGTACATCTATGTGTTTTTGCAAAGTGTTGCCGCTGTAATTGTGTTCTTTGAACACCACATCACTCCAAAAATTCACGATGATCGGCAAGTGATGCTCAAGATTTATTTGAGCAACATCGGTGAATATAAAGCCCACAATCGGGTCTTTGAGCGTTACCGCATAAAAACGAGCAACGATATCTTCGATATCCGACCTTTGTAATACGTCTTTCTTTGACATTAGTTGTTATACTTCTCACCCGTTTGAAACCTCACTAGTTTAGCCCAGCTCGGATATGTCTGATACTACTGTTAAAAGCAATCGCCCTAAAATTAAACCTGTTGTCGCTGGAGAAAAGCTTCGCGGTGCCGAAAAAATGGCCCGCATTCCAGTGAAAATTGAAAGAACCGTCACGCCATTGCGCAAGCCTGATTGGATTCGAATTCGTTTACCACACGGCAACAAGGTTCAAGAACTCAAGGAAACACTGCGAGAAAACAAACTTCATACCGTGTGCGAAGAAGCCTCCTGCCCGAACCTATCAGAGTGTTTTACGCGCGGCACAGCGACTTTTATGATCATGGGTGATATCTGCACAAGGCGTTGCCCATTCTGCGATGTTGCGCATGGCCGGCCTCTTGAATTAGATAAACAAGAGCCCCGCCATCTCGCCGATACCATTGCCGCAATGAAATTAAAGTACGTCGTGATTACCTCGGTTGATCGTGACGATTTACGTGACGGTGGCGCTGGCCACTTTGTTGATTGCATAAAAGAAATTAGATCGCTGACGCCAAACACTCAGATCGAAGTTCTGGTGCCCGACTTTCGTGGCCGCATGGATATCGCGGTTGAGTTGATGTCGAGTAACCCACCCGATGTATTTAATCATAATTTAGAAACCATTCCTGATTTATACCGCAAGGTTCGTCCAGGCTCTGATTATCAATGGTCATTAGACTTAATCAAAAACTTTAAGGCCGCTCAGCCGCAGGTTCATACTAAGTCAGGCCTAATGCTTGGCATTGGTGAGACAATTGACCAGGTAAAAGACGTTCTGCGTGATCTGAAACAACACGACTGCGACATGATCACGTTGGGCCAATACTTACAACCAAGCCTGAATCATTTACCGGTTGAGCGCTATGTTCACCCTGATGAATTTGACGAATTGCGCGAATTTGGTGATGCACTAGGCTTTAAACATGTCGCTTCGGGCCCAATGGTGCGCTCGTCGTACCACGCCGATGTACAAGCGCTTGAAGCTGAAAAGAGCGCATAAAACACATGCAAAATAGGCCGACCGATTGCAAACCGGTAAGCCACTCACACTCAGAAACTTTTCCACGAAATCAACTCACAAAAGAAAAATCAACATTATGAGTAATTCATTACGCGACGCTGCACTCCATTACCACCGAAGCCCTCGAGCCGGTAAAATTCGAATTCAGGCCACCAAACCGCTTACCAATCAACGGGATTTAGCACTCGCCTATTCGCCTGGCGTTGCCGAACCTTGTTTGGAAATAGAGAAAGACCCACTGACTGCTGCCTTGTACACGTCGCGCAGCAATCTGGTGGGAGTGATCACCAACGGCACGGCGGTTTTAGGGCTTGGCAATATCGGCGCATTAGCATCGAAGCCAGTCATGGAAGGCAAAGCTATATTATTTAAGAATTTTGCCGATGTGGATGCGTATGACATCGAGGTTGACGAGACCGATGTGGACGCATTTTGTGATGTGGTCGCGGCGTTGGAGCCAACTTTCGGCGGCATCAACTTAGAAGACATCAAAGCGCCGCAATGCTTTGAAATTGAAGCAAAGCTACGTGAACGCATGAACATACCAGTGTTTCATGATGACCAACATGGCACCGCTATTGTTTGCTCTGCGGCCGTCAAAAACGGGCTGAGAGTGGTAGAAAAAGATATCAGCCAGGTTAAGCTGGTCGTTTCTGGCGCAGGCGCGGCGGCAATGGCATGCACCAACTTGCTACTCGACATTGGCGTAGACATTAACAATGTATTGATGCTGGATAGCCGCGGTGTGATTCACTCTGGACGTGAGAATCTAGATATTACAAAACAGCGCTTTGCGATTGAAACAGAGGCTCGTACGCTAGATGATGCGATGGTCGATTGCGATGTCTTTCTAGGTGTGTCGCAACCAAACTTAGTCAGCGTAGCAATGCTTAAAAGTATGGCCGACAAGCCACTTATATTAGCCATGTCTAACCCCGACCCCGAGGTAAAGCCTGAACTGGTTAGTGAGCACAGGCCCGATGCTGTGATGGCGACCGGCCGCTCAGACTACCCCAATCAGGTGAACAATGTGCTGTGCTTCCCGTTCTTATTTCGCGGCGCACTCGATGTGGGCGCAACCACTATTACTCGTGAAATGGAAATCGCTTGCGTTAACGCATTAGCTGATTTGGCTCTTTCCGAGAGTAATGAAAAAGTGGCTAGCTATTATCAAAATGAAACCATGCAATTTGGTGCCGGTTACATTCTACCCAAGCCATTTGACCCGCGCCTGATCACCACAATCGCGCCGGCGGTAGCTCAAGCAGCGATTGATAGCGGTGTTGCGACTCGCCCCTTCGAGAGCTTTGAAATCTACCAAAAAAGCTTAGAGCCACTGGTTTATCGCACCGGCAACGTAATGCGCCCAATCTTTGAGAAAGCTCAAAACACCACCCATAAAGTGGTTTACACCGATGGTGAAAATCACCGCGTATTGCGCGCAATTCAAGATGTTGTTGACCAAAGCTACGCCCGCCCAGTCCTCATCGGCGACGCCGAAAAAATTCGTAGCAATATCGTTGAGTTGGGTTTGCGCCTAGTCGAATTAAAAGACTATGAAATTATTGCCCCCGACGGCAAAACAGAACACGACCGCATATCTCAAGCCTGTCGACTCATTGACGAAGGCGTTGTTCACGGCGCATTGACCGGCCCGAGCGTAAAGCTCCATGAACAGGTTGAATCGATTGAACGCTGCGCGGGAACAACGCATGTAGATGAACATACCGCGGTTATGCATCTTCTATTGTTGGAAAATGGATCTTATTTTATTGCTGATACGAGTATTCACGAAGACCCGACTGCCGAGGAGCTAGCACATATCACGGTGATGGCCGCTCAGGAAATTAAACGCTTTGGCATGACACCGCGAGCGGCTTTGCTGTCGCATTCTAATTTCGGTGGTCATAAAAGCAAATCAGCGATAAAGATGGCTAAAACTAAAGAGATCTTGGCCGAGATTGCACCTGAACTCGAAGTTGACGGCGAAATGAAGGCAGGCATGGCGTTAAACCCCGAAATTCGTAGCAAGTCAGGCAAAAGCTCGCTGACCGGCAATGCAAACTTGTTGATCATGCCAAACTTAGATGCGGCCAATATTACCTACACCACACTCAAAGAGCTGGCTAACGGTGTATCGGTTGGCCCTATCATTCTAGGCACAAGCAAGCCAATTCACGCGATTACTAGAACGACATCACCGCGCGGCATAGTCAATCTGACCAGCCTCGTTAGCGCCAGCATTGATAGCTAAAATCTATTAGTTTTGTCGGCAAATATAAAGGGTGTTTAATTAGACACCCTTTAATATTTTTTGCTGTGACTTTAACGCTTTGAGACGATTCAAAACCGCAAAAATTATAGCGCAACAGTTTACATCACTCAAACTTATGGTTATCATTCACGTTGAAAATAAAGGTTGAAATACCCAACAACTTCAACATTTAAACTTAACTAACGTGGCCTCACTGAAAAGACTACCCTATGAGCACAGAACTTAGCACACAACACCAAGATATCGACGCCTTAGAAACCAAAGAATGGTTAGAGGCACTCCAAAGTGTCATTGAAGCTGATGGTTCAGATCGTGCACGATTCTTATTGCGCGAGCTAAGTGACGTTGCCAGAGAGGCTGGGGCTAGGCTGCCTTACGGTCTAAATACGCCGTATATCAATACAATACCCGTCGACAAACAACCTGCCCTGCCGGCCGATCGCCAACTTGAGTTCAAGATCCGCTCAATGATTCGTTGGAATGCCGCCGCAATGGTATTACGTGCCAATAAAATCAGCACAGAATATGGCGGCCATATAGCAAGCTTTTCGTCAGCCGCGGTTCTCTATGAAATTGGCTTTAACCATTTTTGGCGCGCGCGCTCAGCCGAACACGGCGGCGATATGATCTACTACCAAGGTCATTCGGCTCCTGGCATGTATGCACGAGCCTTCTTAGAAGGCCGCTTAACAGAAGAACAACTCGATAACTTTCGCCAAGAAGTGGGTGGCAATGGTTTATCAAGTTACCCACACCCTTGGCTAATGCCGAACTTCTGGCAATTTCCGACCGTTTCAATGGGTTTAGGCCCGATCATGTCGATCTACCAAGCTCGCTTTCAGAAATACTTAGAAAACCGCGAGTTAATTAAAGCCGAAAATCGCAAAGTATGGGCTTTCTTAGGTGATGGAGAGATGGACGAACCTGAGTCACGCGGCGCGTTAGGTTTAGCTGGCCGAGAAAATCTTGATAACTTGGTTTTTGTTATCAACTGCAACCTGCAGCGCTTAGACGGCCCGGTTCGCGGCAATGGTAAGATCATTCAGGAGCTTGAATCTGAGTTTCGCGGTGCAGGCTGGAACGTGATCAAAGTCATTTGGGGTTCGCAGTGGGATATCCTATTAGAAAAAGACCACGATGGCTTATTACAAAAACGCATGCAAGAGTGCGTTGATGGTGAGTACCAAGCGTTTAAAGCTAAGGGTGGCGCGTATACCCGTGAACATTTTTGGAATACACCTGAATTGAAAGCGATGGTTGCGCATATGAGTGACGAAGACCTCGACTTGATGCAGCGCGGTGGCCATGATACCGATAAAGTTTACGCCGCTTATCGTGCCGCTGTTAAGCACTCTGGTCAACCGACGGTCATTCTAGCCAAGACCATAAAAGGTTTAGGCATGGGCGAGTCTGGTCAAGGTCTAAATACGTCTCACCAACAGAAGAAAATGGATTTAGCGTCGCTAAAAGGTTTTAGAAATCGCTTTAAAATACCTGTTTCAGACGAACAAGTTGAAAAGGTTGATTATATTCGACCTGACCCAGACTCTCCTGAGATCAAATACTTACATGCACGCCGCCAAGCATTAGGTGGCTACTTGCCTGCACGCCCTAACCCGTCGAACAAGCTTGAAATTCCGCCGTTAGAGTCTTTTTCAAAAATGCTTGAGTCGTCAGGTGAGCGTGAGATTTCATCGACCATGGCGTTTGTACGTATTTTATCTTCACTCATTCGTGATAAAAACATCAAAGATCGCGTGGTGCCAATTGTGCCCGACGAAGCTCGAACCTTTGGCATGGAAGGTCTATTTAGACAACTCGGTATTTATGCCAGCGAAGGTCAAAAGTACCAACCCGAAGACTCTGATCAGTTGATGTATTACCGTGAAGATGTAAAAGGGCAAGTGCTTGAAGAAGGCATTAACGAAGCCGGCGCTATGTCTTCCTGGATTGCCGCGGCAACATCTTACTCGACCAATGAGTTGCCGATGATTCCGTTTTACATCTATTACTCGATGTTTGGTTTTCAACGCATTGGTGATTTAGCCTGGGCGGCCGGTGACATGCAAGCTCGTGGCTTCTTAGTCGGAGGCACGGCAGGCCGCACAACGCTAGCGGGTGAAGGTTTGCAACACCAAGACGGCCACTCTCATATTCAAGCATCGACTATCCCGAACTGTGTATCTTATGACCCGACGTATAGCTACGAGTTAGCGGTCATTGTTCAAGATGGCATGCGCCGAATGTACGTTGAAGAAGAAAACGTATTTTATTATTTATCGGTGATGAACGAAAACTACATTCACCCCGCCATGCCTGAAGGCTCAGCCGAAGGTATCCTAAAGGGGTTATACCAATTATCGAAGAGCAAAAAAGACGATGGTCAAACGCCGACCATTCAATTGATGGGCAGCGGCACGATTTTAAATGAGTGCGTCGCCGCGGCCGAAATCTTAGAAGCTGAATTTGGCGTAGCAAGTAATGTATGGAGCGCCACCAGCATCAACGAACTTCGACGCGAGGGTTTAGAGGTTCAACGTTGGAATATGCTGCACCCGAATGAAAAGGCGCGCATCAGTTATGTTGAGCAATGCTTCCAGGAACAAAACGGCCCGGTTGTTGCAGCCACTGACTATATGAAGGTATACGCCGATTCGATTCGCGAATTTGTTCCGTCGCGCTATGTCGTTCTCGGAACCGACGGCTTCGGCCGAAGTGATGATCGCCAACAGTTAAGAAATCACTTTGAAGTGAATCATCAGTATATTATTATCGCCGCCCTCTCGGCTCTATTTGAAGACGGCAGCATTGACGCAGAAGTAGTGAATAAAGCGATCAAACAGTTTAATATTGACCCGGAGAAACCATCACCAGATACGCTCTAATTAAAGGTCGACCAACATGCATAAGGCATGATCAGATCAGTTTAGGCATAGGAAAAATAAGGGCGAATTAGGCCCAGAGGAAAGCCCAAAATGATCAAATATGTTGAACTCACCGCCCCTGATGCAAGCGCTTTTCGACAGGCAAAGATCCTGTCGATTGAATGTCAAGAAGGTGATCAAATTAAAGAGGGAGATACCCTTTTTAGAGTTCAAAGTGGCGCTCATGAGATCAATCTGCCGGCTACAAAAACCGGCAGAATCGTCGAACTGATTGTCGCTTTGCACGAAAACATTACTCTCTCTACTGCGCTCTTGCTATTAGAGACCGAAGTAGACGGAAGCACAGCGAGCACACCAATTGCTAGTGAAGATGATGTTGTGCAAACAACAGCGCCTGGAAATATAGCCACTGAGGTCGTTTTAACCGTCGTTGAAGCGCCACACTCAGTAACACCAAGCATTAAGACAATGAATTCTGAGCCAAAATCTGAGCCAAAACCAAAATCTGAGCCAAAAGAAGTAGAACAAACAAAAACAACAAGCCCTAAACGTGAACAAGTGGCCAATAAGAAACATGAACAACAATCGCTTGACCTAATCGGTGGCGATTTATTTGAATCACAAAATTCGCCTGAGCAAC